>NZ_KQ969296.1:0-108896 GCF_001578675.1 Gordonia sp. QH-12 | reverse complement strand
TCGGAACGGAACCCAGGGCGCTTCAGTGTGGTGGGGCCGGGGAGGAGTCGTTCGGCGCCGCATGCGGGGCAGATCCCGTGAGTATGAATCGCGGTGAACCAGCAGGTGAAACACACGCGACCTTCGGGCCAGCGAGCTTGGATGCGGGTAGTGGATCGTCCGCATCGGTCGCAGATCCATTTGCCATCGGCCAGCCGGGGTCGGCCGCGGGTTGGTGTGTGCGGTTTCAATCCGTGTGGGCGCATCTCGGTTACCTCATTTCGAACCTATTCATCGAGGATGTTGGCCCGCCGTGGGCGCGTTGTGCGGTCGAGTGGTACGACGTTCGGGCCGCTGTTGGTTGCGGTGTGTCGTTCGCGTGCGTTGACCGCGGTAACGGTGACCAGGGCGTCGGGGCCGCAGCCGAAGATGTCGCACAGGGCCGCGATCAGTTGCAGTGAGACGCGTTCGGGTCTCTGGTTGACCAGGCGGTAGACCTGTGGCCGTGAGAGAGAGATGTCGCGTTCGGCGAGGAGCGGAATGAGGTCCGTGGTGTTGTTCATCCCTCGAGCTGCCATCAGCTCGGCCAGGCGCCATGTGTAGTCGACGTGTCTCTTCATTTCGGGGTGCCTTCCTCTGCGCTGTGCAGTGCCTGGTGCATCGTTCGATCGAGTGCTGATCGCAACGTCGACCGGCGGAACTCATCAGATGTGAACTGATAGATCCCAGTGGTTGAGGCGTACTCGTGGCCCATCTGGTCCTGAACGAACCGCGGGTCCCAGTCGTCCTCAAGCAGATGCGTCGCGTACGAGCGGCGAAACGAATGCAGGTCTACACCCTCGGGAATACCGACGTCCGTGCAGTACCGGCGTACTCGTCGCAGCAATGTTGATTCGACGACGAGCCCGCCGCGCTCGCTGGGGAACATGTCCAGGCAGTCGGGATCGCCGCGGCCATTGGCCAGCCAGTCCTCGATGACCGGCGGTGTCCACCGCCATACGGTCAGTATCGAGCGAGGCTTGGGAGGCGACCCTCGGTGAGCCTTGCCGTATCGGATCTTGCACACCCCGAAGCGTCCGAACTCCCGGGCGTGCGGATTGCGGGCGAAATCGACGGTCTGCAGGTGGCGGACCTCGTTGAATCGCAACCCGTACCCGTAGGAGAGCTTCATCATCGTTGCGTCGCGATAGGCAGCCTGCCAGCCTTTGCGACTGGTCGAACCTATCCGGGCGACCTCATCATCGGCGTGCTCGAACAGGGCGTCGAGTTCCTGCTTTGTATAGGGCCGCTTGGTCGGCTGGCCGTCATACTGCTGTATGTGTCGAGCGGTGTTCCAATCGTGAAAGACCTGTGCCGGGTGAGTGCCGAACAGTTGCTCGCACACCAGGTCCCAGCCGTAGTCCGGGTTGCTGATGTACGAGCAGAACGCGCGCAACGCGGCGTGATAACCACGCAGCGTCGCGTGCGCAACATGATGGATTGACCGCAGGTCGGCGGAGAACTCTTCGACCATGGCCGGCGTCCAGTTCCACGGTTCTTCGTTGGAGTGCTCGATGAAACGGCGCACACACCGCGCTCGCTGATCGATCGTGTCGAACTGAAGATTGCGTGACAACTGCTGGTTGCGCCAGCCGTCCAGCATCGACTCCACGACCCGTTCGTCCGGCCGCAGCAGGGGCACAGACTCCACGAGATGAACGCGTCCGACCTCGTCGACCTGCATCGAAACCTCCGAAAAACCGGTTTCATTTGATGATTCAATGATGCATCTGATGAGACGAGAAGGCAATACCCGCAGGTCGAAGCATTGGATGGAACCGCTCCGCAACCATCTCTGAAGCACTTGGCGCGCGACGAGCGGCGGCATTCCGCCTGCGGATTCTCTACGTTCTTGCTGATTGTTGCTGGTGTAGCGTCGGCAGTGGGGGCCGGGGGCCGAACGCCGATGATGATTCATCTGGTGCAATACGCAGAGGTTAACTTGACATAATGTATCTTATCGGCTCGGGTTCCATGTCCATATATGCAACTCGCCAGTCGACGACAGTTCAGCGCGTTTTGCACACAACTGGCAATTGTTGAGAAGTGCTTAACCGATTGAGCTGGGTCTGCTTGTTGGAAACCTCAGCTTTCGGCAATCCTGGTCCTGGTTAGCCAGTTGGATCAAAGCAGTTGGTCAAAGCATGGTTCGCGGTCCCATAGTTTATCGTCACTGTGACGATGACCAGACGGCGCAGCCGCCGCACCTGGGCCGCTGCGCCGTTCTCGTGACCCGACCAATACACGCTGCAATACTCCCGCCTCCACCACGATGCGAGCACCACTTCGCAGCGTCGTGGACCGTCCGGTTCGTTCTTGACAAGGTGCATCGCTGAGGCCACACGACCAGTCACGCCGCCATTGACCCGCGAAGGCGGCTACCCGATACACACCGAACTCGCCCCGAACGCTTGCACGCCAGTTGCTGATTATTCCGTTGATGCTATATAGCTCTCCCGGTATACTCGGAGGGTGGGAATCGAGCGGGGATCGACGTGGCAGATTGAGCTGAGTGAAGAGGTGCGCAGTTGGCTCGACGGCCTCACAGTGAAGGGACGGGCACAGGCGTTCCGGGCACTCGACCTCCTGGCCGTCGAAGGTGCCATGCTCCGAATGCCGCACAGTCGCAAGCTCGACGAGAATCTCTGGGAACTCCGGTTTCGCTGTGATCAAGTCAACCAGCGAATCGCCTACACCATCCAGCCTGAGCGCCGCGTGATCACGTTGACGACGTTCCGCAAGCAGCGCAACAACGAGCGCAAAGAAGTCCAGCGAGCCCGCAGTGTGCTGCGCCGCCGGGATCAGGAGAAGGAAGGGAAATCATGACCAACTACACCGAGTACAAGCAGGCGGCGCTCGCCGACCTCACCGCCGCCGAGCGTGAGGTCTACGACCAGGCATACGAAACCGCCGGAGTCGTGATGGAGCTAGCAGGAATCGCCTACCAGGCTCGAATCGACGCCGGACTCACCCAAGCCCAGCTCGCAGAACGGATGGGCACCACTCAAAGCTCCGTCGCCGCCGTCGAGAACGGTTCCCGCACTCCCACCGTCAACTTTCTCGAGCGCCTCGCCCGCGCCTGCGGCGCCCGCCTCACCGTCAGCATCGACGCCGCCTGACCTCGCCCCCGGTCATGCATCAGCAAGTGCTCGCCGCCTGGGGCCGCTTGGTGGATCATCCCTCTCGCACTTGCGGTCTATGCCAGTCGGACGGGTGTCGTCGCCACGATCGACTCCGTAAAGTGCTCGCCGCGTGCAGTTCAGCTCGAACCCAGCCTCCATCCTCGCCGACCAGGAAGTCGCCGATGGTGGTTGCGGCGATAGTTGGCCCCGCTGGTACTCGGGTCCCGAACCAACTCGCAGGTTCGATCTCTACCGGGTAATTCACGGCTCGCGACTTGAGGTCGGGAGACGCACCTTCGGAAGGCCACAACTCGATGGCGTGCTTCGAATCTTCTACAATTAGATTTCCGTCGAGAACGAATGATCGCTCTTGTATTCCCATAGAACGGTCAGGCGAACCACACGCGGATATCGCCCGAACTGGGGAGTCGACGTTGGCGGATGCCACCTTCGCTTGCGCACTGAGACCGAGAACTCGAACGAGTCGAGGTAGACGTACACTGAGTCCATCCAGTCGGCAATGTTCTCATCTCTGTAGAGCGTGAGCTCGGTCCGGGCGTCGTAGGGCTTCACGTTTTCCGGGCATCTAGCCATTGGTTGCATCATTCGCGTTGTCGAGGAGAGCGCGGAGGTTTTCCGCCTCGTCTCTGATCTTTTCTCGCTCGAACCGGGTAAATTTACGCAACTGCATCGCCAGTACCGCGTCAGTTCCGGCCTCGTCGGTTCCCAGCAGCCCCGCGACGGCCGTCCGTGCATCGTCGACCACTGTTGACGATGCGATGGCGGCGAGTACTTCCGTACGGCGGTCGACAGCCGACGTGATCGCTTCCAGAATCGCCGAACGATCGATCGTCCGCTGTCTATCGGAGATCACTTCCTCCACGGGCGGATTGCCCGGCCACGGCCAGGCGAATGCGTCATCGTCCACCGGACCGCTCGACAGGCTCGTCACGGTGAGCGCGAAGCCTCGCCCCGAGGACAGTTCCACAATCAAACCCGACCGGTCGTCGATCGTGATCGTGAGCCCGGGTCGGCCTAGCAGGGTCGACCACGCCGGCCGCCCATCGCGGCGGACGGGCACCGGCGTGGTGAGTGCGATGACGTCTCGCGTCATCTGGTGGAGGACTCCGGATTGCCCCACGAGATCGATCGGGCTTATGTGAGTCGTCAGCCACGGCATTCGGATACCGCGGCCGCTGAGTTCCACTGCCGCGCCGTTGCTGTCACGGTAGAACGTGCGGCGGCCATCGCTGATGTACTGGACCTCGCCGTCTCGCTCCACACGCCAACGTCCGGCTCCACCGGACCAGAAATCGAGGACGTCGGTGTCGTTCGGTGTCGTACTCGTCATGCGCGGCGCAAGGGGCGATCGATTGGCCGCTCGCGGCCCTGATCGGCGTTCCCGAACTCGCGGGAGTGCTGGTGGGATGGCGCGTCGCGCAGGCCCTGCCGACGCGCGTGCTGAAGATGGCCCTGACGGCGGCCCTCCTCGCCCTCGCGCCCTACCTGGCACTGACCGCCTGATGCCGGCAGGGCCAGTAATTGCATAATCAACTAATTCGGTAAGGTCGACGTATGAACTCTCCACGATGGCTCTCCGACGAGGAACAGGCGGCATGGCGCGCCTACCTCGACGCGACCCGGCTGTTGATGAATACGCTCGACCATCAGCTCGTCCGGGACGCACAGCTGTCGCTGACCGACTTCTCACTGCTCGTCGCCCTCTCCGAAGCGCCCGGCCGCCAACTGCGGATGAGCGGTGTCGCAGACGCTGTCGCCACGTCGCGAAGCACCGTCACCCGAGCGATGAACCGCCTGGTCGACAAGGGGTGGGTGGAGCGAATCCCGTGCGTCGACGACCGCCGCGGAGCCTGGGCGCATCTGACCCCCGCCGGTCTGGCCAAGCTGGTCGACGCCGCCCCGGCGCACGTCGACGAAGTCCGCGAGACGATGATCGACGTGCTCAGTCCCGCCGAGTTGAACGTCCTGGCGACGAGTTTCCAGAAGATTCGCGACCGATTGAGCTGAGCCTCACCCGCGACTACCGTGCCGCCCGGGCACCCACGATCCGTAGCGCGATCTCCGCGTAGTCGTCGGCGAGATCGTCCGCGTCGGCGTGATTCCTGACGGGAAACCATCGGCTCACGTCGATCCCGAGGGACGTCAGGGCGAGTGTCACGGTCGAGACGTCACCGAAGGAGAACTCGCCCGAGGCGGCGCCGGCTTCGGCGATCTCGGTGAACACTCTCGTGGTCGCACGTCGCAGACCGGCGATCAGTTCGAAGTGATCGTCGGTCAGCGCCCGCAGTTCGTACTGGATGACGCGAGCGATCGCCCGGTTCTCCGCATGCCACCTCACGAACGACGCGATGGCGGCCCGGAGCCGTTCGGTCGGCGACCGCGCCGGATCGTCCGTGGCGAGCAGCGCGTCCAGAACCGCCCGATGGCCTTCCATCGCTATCGCGAAGAGCAGCGACTCCTTGGTCTTGTAGTGGGGATACACCGCGCCGGGACTCATGCCGAGACTCGCAGCGATCTCACGGGTGGTGGCCAGGCCGTAGCCCTTCGCCGCGAACACCTCGCAGGCCGCCCGCCGGATCCGTGCGGCGGCTTTCGAACCCGGTACGCCGTCGGCCGGACCGGGTGCGGTGGCGGTCATCGAACTCTCCTGTCTCCGGTCGGGATTGACACGGCGCACACAGTCCTGAAATATGCATATGCATAGTTTCTATGCGTTTGCATAGTACATGACGCCGGCCGGAGTGACAGTGCCCCGAGTCGTACGTCGCCCGACCCCCGACCGATCGGAACCCTCCCATGACGCACGCTCTCTCTCGCCGCGACCTCGACTTCCTGCTCTACGAGTGGCTCGACGTCGAATCCCTGACCGCCCGCGAACGGTTCGCCGATCATTCCCGCGAGACTTTCGACGGCGTCCTCGACCTCACGGCCGACCTCGCCGACAAGTACTTCATCCCCCACAACCGGCTCGCCGACGCCTCCGAGCCGACGATGCGTCCGGACGGCACGGTCGAGATGATCCCGGACGTCCAGCGCGCACTGGCGGCGTACGCCGAATCCGGGCTGATCGCCGGACCGTTCGACCACGAGGTCGGCGGCATGCAGTTGCCGACCACCCTCGCGCGGGCCTCGATGGCCTGGCTACAGGCCGCCAACGCCGGAACCTCGTCGTACGCGCTGCTCACCGCGGGCAACGCGGCACTTCTGGCCGAGTACGGCACGCCTCAACAGATCGACACCTTCGTCCGGCCCATGCTCGAAGGACGCTGGTTCGGCACCATGTGCCTGTCCGAACCCCAGGCCGGATCCTCGCTGGCCGACATCACCACCCGCGCCGAACGCAGGCCGGACGGCACCTACCGGGTCGTCGGATCGAAGATGTGGATCTCCGGAGGCGATCACGAACTGTCGGAGAACATCGTCCACCTGGTGTTGGCCAAGACGCCGGGCGGCAAGCCCGGTGTGCACAGCATCTCGCTGTTCATCGTGCCGAAGTACCTGCCCGGCGACGACGGCGGCCGCGGCGAGCGCAACGATGTCACGCTCACCGGGCTGAACCACAAGATGGGCAATCGCGGCACCGTCAACACGGCGTTGGCCCTCGGTGACGGCACCCATCGACCGGGCGGCGAGGCCGGCGCGGTCGGCTATCTCGTCGGTGAGGAGCACCGCGGGCTCTCGTACATGTTCCACATGATGAACGAGGCCCGGATCGGCGTCGGCTTCCTGGCGACCGCACTCGGGTACGTGGGATATCTCAAGGCCGTCGACTACGCGGCCGGGCGCACTCAGGGCCGCCCGATCGGCGCCAAAGATCCGGCCGCGCCGCCGGTCCCGATCATCGAGCACCCGGACGTCCGCCGCATGCTGCTGGCACAGAAGGCCTACGTCGAAGGCGGTCTGGCACTGGGCCTGTACTGCGCGAAACTCGTCGACGACTTGGACACCGCCGCCGACGCGGAGACCGCAGCCGACCTGGAGTTGCTGCTCGACGTCCTGACACCGATAGCCAAGAGCTGGCCGTCGCAGTGGTGTCTGAAGGCCAACGATCTGGCGATCCAGGTGCACGGCGGTTACGGCTACACCCGCGACTACGACGTCGAACAGCACTACCGCGACAACCGCCTCAATCCGATCCACGAAGGCACGCACGGCGTTCAGGGGCTCGACCTGCTCGGCCGCAAAGTGATCATGCGGGACGGCAGGGGGCTGAGCCTGCTCGGCGCGCGTATCTGCACGACCATCGACGCCGCCCGCGGTCGCGGCGGCACCGCGTCGGCGTTCGCCGACGGTCTCGACGACGCCTGGCGGCGGGTGGTCGAAGTGACGGGGACCCTGTGGGCGGACGGTGATCCCGCTACGGCACTGGCGAACTCCTCGGTGTACCTGGAGGCCTTCGGTCACGTGGTGGTCGCCTGGCTCTGGCTCGACCAGTATCTCGCGTGCGAAGACCGGTCCGGCGACTTCTACGACGGCAAGAGGATGGCCACGCGCTACTTCTTCGCCCACGAACTCCCGCAGACCGGACCGTGGACGGCCCTGCTCGCGTCTCTCGACGACACCACCGCGGTCATGGAACCGAACTGGTTCTGAATCGGTCCGTCCGTCGCCTCGGTCACCGTCCGGGGCGGGTCCGCACTTTGTGCGAGCCGTCGCACATCGGGGCGATGGTGGACCGGCCGCATCGACAGAATGCGACCGTGCGCCGCCGGGGCGAATAGGCGGTACCATCGGGCTTGATCACCGAAATCGGCCCGCGTACCAATAGCGGCCCTGAAGGACATGGAATGACGGTGACGTCATCGTCCCGATGGTCGCCGCCCTGATCGTTGGAGGTCATTTGTCCTCAATTCCTGGGAACGTGCGGAATTCATCGCTCAGCGCGAGCCTACTCACCTCGGACGACGGCGCCAACGGTTCGCAGCCGCGCATGCCGATGCCCGCGCCCCGCGGCCCGGTGAGCGCGGCACTGGCCGAACTGCTGCTCGATCTCGACGGTCCGGCCGAGCCCCTCTCGGCCGCGGTCGCCGCACATCGCAGTCCCGTGCTGGACGACGAAGACGCCCAGCTCACCCTGACGATGCTGTATGAACTGCACCTGCGCGGCATCCGCGGCGTCGACGATCGGGCGGAGTGGGACCTGCGACTGCTCGAGGTGCGCGGCGAACTCGAACAACGTCTGGAATCGGAACTGAACGCGTTGGTCGGCCCGATCGAGGACCCCGACGACGTCGTGGAAGCGTTGTTCCAGGCGAGCGCGGACGACGACGGTCCGCCGCTGGCGGCATTTCTCGCGCGGTCGGGAACCGTCGATCAATTCCGGGAACTCGTGATTCACCGATCGCTGAACCAGCTGCGGGAAGCCGATGTTCACACGCTGGGCATTCCGCGCCTGGGCGGCGCACCCAAGGCTGCGCTGATCGAAGTGCAGAGCGATGAATACGGCGGCGGCCGACTCGATTACATGCATGCCACTCTGTGGGCCGATCTGATGCGGGGAATGGATCTGGATTCCGGATACGCCGCATATATCGACAGCATTCCGGCTCCCACCCTGGCGGCCGTCAACACACTCTCCTATTTCGGCCTCCACCGCGGAAGGGTCCGCGAACTCGTCGGACATCTGTGCATGGTGGAGACCACGTCGTCACTGCCGAGCAGGCAGTACAGCCGTGGCCTGCGCCGCCTCGGATTCGGGCGCCCGGTTCGGCTGTTCTTCGACGAACACGTCGAGGCGGATGCGGTGCACGAACAGCTCGTCGTCCGCGAGGTCGCCGGAGCGCTCGGCGACACACCCGACGGCCGCATCGGCCTCCTGCGCGGCGCACTGACCTGTCTGGCGGTGGAACGGCTGGCCGCACAGCACATCTGGGCCGCGTGGGAGGCGGGCCGGTCGTCGCTGCGCGTGGGGTCCGCCCGGTGATCGGCCGATGGGCGGTCGGCGAGGCCACCGCCGGCCGGATCCTCGGGACCCTGCCCCTGCCCCAGCCCACCGTGACCGCGCCGACGGGCGTGTACCGGCCGTCGGTCGACTCGGCGATGCTGTGCCGTCGAATGGTGAACCACATGCAGACCCACCCGAAGGGCGTGACCTCGGTGATCGAGCTGTGCGCTGGGAGTGGAATCGCGTCGGTCTACGCCGCTCTGGCCGGCGCCCGCGTGACGGCGGTCGACGACACCCGGGAATCGGTCGAGGCGGTCGCGGTCAACGCGGCGTCGAACGATGTGACCGTCGACGTCGTCCGCTCCGATGTCCGCGCACTCCCTCGGCTCGATCCCGCCGACCTGGTGGTCGCCAACCCGCCGTATGTCCCGGCGCCCGCGCACATGCCCGACGGACACGCCTGGAACGCCGGACCGAACGGCAGGAGCGTGGTCGACTCGATCATCGGCGTGCTGCCCGAGCTCGTTCGGCCCGCGGGTGCGGCACTGCTGGTCCAGTCGGACGTCTGCGGTGTGACGCCCACCCTCTCCGGACTGGCGGACCGGGGCTTCGACGCGGCAGTCACCGACGAAGTCGTTGTCGACTTCGGTCCGGTGATGCACGAGCGCGCGCTCTGGCTGGAATCGCAGGGCTTCATCGAACCGGGCGAACGCACCGAGCGCGTGGTGGTGATACGAGCCGTGCGGTCGACGTCGGCCGTGCCGCGGGGAGCGTCGCGATGACCGGGGCGTGGTCGGTGCGCCCGGAGGGCGACGGCGACGCGCAGGCGGTTCATGCGGTCAACGCAGCCGCGTTCCCGACGCCGGCCGAGGCGGATCTGGTCGACGAACTGCGTCGCGACCCGGCGGCGTGGATCGACGGGCTGTCGTATGTCGCGGAACAGGACGGCGAGATCATCGGGCACGCCCTGCTCACCCGGGCGACCGTCGGAGGAACGCCGGTATTGGCCCTCGCACCGTGTGCGGTGGTTCCGGCACAGCAAGGCACCGGCGTCGGAACGGCGGTGATCTCAGCACTGCTCGACGCTGCCCGCCGGATCGGCGACGAGACCGTCGTCGTCCTCGGCCATGCCGACTACTACCCGCGGTTCGGCTTCGTTCCCGCGTCCCGATTCGGTATCTCGGCGCCGGTCACGGTACCCGACGACAGCTTCCTCGCACTGCCGCTGACCGCAGCGGCGCGCGTCCCCTCCGGAGTCATCGCCTATCCGGCGGCCTTCGGCCTCTGACCACGATCGGAGTCTCCGGACGATCACCGGCCGGCGTGCGGCCGATACCATTGGCCCGGAGATCCGACGAGAGGCAGACGATGACCACCGCGCCCGAAGCCGAGGGCAGTTTCGGCGAGCAGTTCATCGAAGAGTTCGACCGACTCCTCCGCTGGCGCCGCGACGTGCGACGCTTCCGGACCGACCCGGTCGAGCCGCGACTGATTCAGGAGATCGTGGCCGCCGCCGAACTGGCGCCGTCCGTGGGCAACAGCCAGCCCTGGCGATGGGTCGAGGTCCGATCGCCGGAGCTGCGGGCAGTGGTGAAGTCCACCTTCGCCCGGTGCAATGCGGAGGCACTGGAGGGATACCGCGGAGAGCGTGCCCAGCAGTACGCCTCGCTCAAACTCGCCGGGCTCGATCAGGCACCTGTCCATCTCGCGGTCTTCAGTGAGGACCACCCGCAGCAGGGACACGGCCTCGGTCGTCGAACCATGCCCGAGACCCTCGCCTACTCCGTGGTCACGGCGATCAGCAGTCTCTGGCTCGCCGCCCGCGCGCGCGGCATCGGCGTCGGCTGGATCTCGATCGTCGAACCCGACGAGGTGCACCGGGCCCTCGGCGTTCCGCCCGGGTGGCGATTCGTCGCCTACCTCTGCATCGGCTATCCGGAAGAGGTGAACTCGGTGCCCGAACTCGAACGCGCGGGCTGGCAGGCCCGGACCGACCCGGAGACGCGCTACTTCATCCGCTGACTCGCCTAATCGGTACCGATCACTCGTTCGGTCGTCATACGATCGCCAGGGCCGCGCATTTCGGCGGCCGGACGACGTGCTGCGAGAGGAATTCCCCATGACCGACCGAATCACCGCGCTCGATCTGCCCGCCGGAGAATTGAGCGCCGACACGCTCAAGTACTTCGACGTCTGCCGCGAGAAGCTCGGGATGGTCCCGAACGTCCTGCAGGCGTACACCTTCGACGAGACCAAGCTTCGCGCCTTCACCGCGATGTACAACGACCTGATGCTGGCCGACTCGGGACTGTCGAAGCTGGAACGCGAGATGATCGCCGTCGTCGTCTCGTCGATCAACAAGTGCTACTACTGCCTCACCGCGCACGGAGCCGCCGTGCGCCAACTGTCGGGCGATCCCGAACTGGGCGAACTGCTCGTCATGAATTTCCGGGCCGCCGATCTGTCCGATCGTCACCGTGCGATGCTGCTCTTCGCCGAGAAGATGACCGAGCAGCCCTCGAAACTCGACGCCGCCGATCGAGAGGCGTTGCGCGCGGTGGGCTTCACCGATCGCGACATCTTCGACATCTCGTCGACCGCGGCGTTCTTCAACATGACGAACCGGGTGGCGAGCGGCATCGACATGCGTCCCAACCCGGAGTACTCGGCTCAAGCGCGATGACGTCCCGGCATCACCCGATCTGCAGCGACGCATGGGCGGCCGTGACGGCGCGCTGCAGTTCGGCGGCGACCAGCCGGGTCGTCTGCGCCGGAGTGGCCGGAGCGACCGCATCGAGTGCGATCGGGACGCTGAAGACCACCACCGGGCGGTCCTGGTCCGGATAGGCGATGCCCGCGCATACCAACCACGGCCGACTCCCCTTCTTCAGTGCCCCGCTCGCGATGTGGCCGACTCCGCTGCTGACCTTCTGAAGCAGCCGGGGATCCTCCTCGTTGCACGTGCCCTCGGGGAAGATCGCGATCGAGTCTCCCCGACCCATCCGCTCGATGCAGACGTCCATCATCTGCTTGCCCGCGGTGGCCGCGGCGCGGAGACCGTGGTCCTTCTGACGGAAGACCGGGATGCCGCCGAGGTCGTCGATCTTGCGGCGACGGTCCGGATCGTCGAAGAGTTCGTCTTTGGCCAACACACGCATCCGCCCGATCCGCGGGCGCAGCGGCGACAAGAAGCCGGATGCGGCAAGGATGAACGGATCGGTCTGGCGCACGTGATTGGCGGCGATCACCAGCGGCACCTCGTTTCGCCCGACAACAGCGCGCAGACGGTCGCGCGCGTCGTCTTCGAAGCGGACACGCGGACGGTGTCGAGCCGCCAGTACGCCGTACATGGCGAGCGCCTTCATCCGGGTCTGACGGTGGTCGCTGTAATACCGGTACACCTCGTCGGCGTTCTCGAGCGTTACGTCCATGCGAGCTACGGTACCGTAACTTACGGTTCCGTAACCACGGGGAACAGCGTCGAGTCAGACTTTGACGAAGCCGTTCTCGACCAGCCAGTCGCGCGCGACGTCGGCCGGCTCGCGTCCGTCCACGTCCACCTGACGATTCAGCTCGCTGATCTGCTCCGACGTCAGCTTCGCCATCACCGGCGCCATCACCTTCGCGATCGACGGGAACTGTTCGTTGACATCGGAACGCATGGTGACCGCCGCGTTGTAGTGCGGGAAGAACTGCTTGTCGTCCTCCAGCACGTTGAGGTTCAGTGCCTTGATCCGGCCATCGGTGGTGAAGACCTCTCCGAACACGCAATTCCCGTTGGCGACCGCCTGGTAGATGATGCCGGTCTGCAGGATCTGCATCTGCACCTGCGCCGGATCGAACCCGTACTTGGCGGCCATACCCGGGAAGCCGTCCTGCCGGCTGCGGAACTCGGTCTCGACGCAGGTGGTCGCCGCCGCGGGATCCTTCTTCACCAGCGCGGCGTAGTCGGAGAGCGTCTTGACGCCGGTCTTCGCGGCGTTCTCTTGATTCACCGCGAGGGCATAGGTGTTGTCCATCGGCGCCGGGTCGATCCAGACGATGCCGTTCTTCGCCAGATCCGCGTCACGGACGGCCTCGAACTGCTTGGTGGAGTCCGGGATCGGCTGTTCGTTGCCGAGATAGTTGATCCAGCCGGTACCGGTGTATTCGATCGTCACGTCCACCTGTCCCGCGGCCATCGCGTCGCGTGCGCTGTTGGATCCCTGAATGTTGGTCAGATCGCGGACGTTGGCGCCTGCGGCGGCGAGGGAGAAGCCGAGGATGTACCCCAGGATCACCTGCTCGGTGAAGTCCTTGGAGCCCACCGTGATGGTCTGTCCTTCGAGATCGGGCTGCACGGTGATCGAACCCGGCTTCACCGGCAGCGGAAGCGCACCGCCCGACTGCAGACCGCAGGCCGCGGCACCGAAGACGAGGGCGGCCACCGCGATCAGCGCGACGAGCGAGCGCAGTGGGCGGCGTGCGGCCGCGGGCAGGTGCGGTGTCATCGCAGCCCCTTGGGTCCGAGGTACCGTTCGGCGAGCGCGCCGAACCAGTCGACGACGAGCGCCAGCGCGACGGCCAGCACGGCTCCGACGACCAGTGTCACGTTGTCGCGCAACTTGTAACCGGTGTCGATCAGGATGCCCAGTCCCCCGGCGTCGACCAGGAAGCACAGGGTCGCGGTGCCGACCGCGAGCACCAGCGATGTCCGCAGGCCGGCGAGGATGAAGGGCACCGCCAGGGGCAGCTCCACCTGGGCCAGCACTCGCGGCTCCGACATCCCCTGTCCCTTGGCGGCGTCGATGGTCGCCGCATCGACCTCCTGCAGGCCGAGCATGCTGTTGCGCAGCACCGGGAGCAGCGAATAGAACGCGATCGGCAGCACGCCGATCCAGAAGCCCGTCGTGGCGGTCCAGAGGAAGAAGAGCACCAGCAGACCGATCGCCGGCGCCGCCTGCCCGATGTTGGCCACGCCGATGAAGAACGGTGCCAGCCAGCGGAATCGACGTCGTGTGACCAGCACGGCGAGCGGTACCGCCACCACGACGACGATCGCGGCGATCGCGACGGTCAAGGCCAGATGCTCACCGACGAGCTGCCCGATGTACGACGGATTGATGGTCGCCTTCTGGGTGGCGGTCAGGTCGCGGGAGAAGGCCCAACCGAGCACGCCCGCCGCGAGCAGCACCGCGATCGTCGGCTGAATCCACAGCTGAAGATTGCTGGCCCTCCCGGCACCGGTCTCCTTGGACACCGCCTCCGCGCTGGTCATCAGCTGGTGCCTTCCGGCGAGGCGTCCGCGGTCAGGTCCGCAGCTGGGTCATCGGCGTGCGGGTCGACGATCGCGGGACTGCCCTCGTGCTCCTCGCGCAGCGCGCGAATCGAGTCGATCAGCGTCTCGATGGTGACCACACCGACGTAGCGGCCGCGGGCACCGGTGACCACGGCGGACGCGTTACGTTCGGCGAGGATCGCTTCGAGTGCGTCCTGGAGGGTCGAGCTCGTGGCGACCGTCTCACCGAGCGGGATACCGACGCCGCGAATCGACGATGCGCCGACCAGATGGCGCCCGTCGGTCCACCGGATCGGCCGGTCACGGCTGTCGAGGATGATTCCCCAGTCACTGCCGATCCGTGCAGCGAAGTCGGCGGCCGAATCTCCTTCGTGGGCCGTCGGCCGCTGCTCGATGTCCACGTCGCGCACGCGCAGCAGGTTGAGCTGCTGCAGCGACGCACCGGAGCCCACGAAGCCCTCGACGGTCTCGTTGGCGGGGTTGGCCAGAATCGCCTCCGGCGAGTCGTACTGCAGCACCTTCGAGCGCGCGCCGAGCACCGCGATCTTGTCGCCGAGTTTGACGGCCTCACTGAAGTCGTGGGTCACGAAGACGATGGTCTTGCGGAGTTCCGCCTGCAACTGCATCAACTGGTCCTGCAGGACGCCTCGGGTGATCGGGTCCACCGCGCCGAAGGGCTCGTCCATGAGCAGGACCGGAGGATCGGCGGCCAGGGCTCGCGCGACGCCGACGCGCTGCTGCTGTCCACCCGAGAGCTGGCGCGGATACCGACCGCCGAATTCGTCGGCGTCGAGGCCGACCATGTCGAGCAGTTCGTCGACTCGGTCGGCGATCCGCTTCTTATCCCATTTCAGCAGCTTGGGCACCACGGCGATGTTCTGTGCGACCGTCATGTGCGGGAAGAGGCCACCTTGCTGAATGGCGTACCCGATGTTCTGTCGCAGTTTGTTCGCGTCGATCGACAGTGCGTCCCGGCCGCCGATGGTGATTCGGCCGCTCGTCGGCTCGATCAACCGATTGATCATGCGCATCGTCGTGGTCTTACCGCTGCCGGACGGCCCGACGAAGACCACCACCTCGCCTGCCGGAATGGTCAGAGAAACGTCTTCGACAGCAGGTTCGCGCTGGCCGGGATAGATCTTCGAGACATGCTCGAGAACGATCTCGACTCCGGAGATCTCATTCTCTGCGTCATCTTTGCTGTGGGTCAACGGATCCCTTTCGACGTTGTCAATCGGCCGATCAGGACATAGATCCCGTCGAGGATCAAAGCCAGGATGACGATCAACACGGTGCCCGTCAGCGCCTGCGGAATAGCCGTGGGGCTACCGACGCGCGACAGACCGGAGAAGATGAGATTGCCCAGGCCGGGGCCCTTCGCGTAGGCCGCGATCGCCAGGATTCCCATCGCCATCTGCGTCGCGACACGCATGCCGGTGAGGATCGACGGCCATGCCAGCGGCAACTCGACCCGCGTCAGCACGCGGAGACGACTCATTCCGATGCCGCGTGCGGCATCGGTGACCGCGGGGTCGACCGCGCCGAGACCGACGATGGTGTTACGCACGATCGGCAGAAGCGAGTACATCGTCAGCGCAATGACGGTCGGCGGAACACCGAGGCCCACTATCGGAATGAGCAGACCGAGAAGTGCGAACGACGGAATGGTCAGAATGGTGCTCGAGAGCGCCGTTGCGATAGCCGAGCCTCCGGGGCTGCGATATACCGCGATTCCGACGCCCACTCCGATGATCGTCGCCAGGAGTAGACACTGAATCACTGCGCTGACGTGCAAGTAGGAATCGACCACAAGCTGCGACTTGCGGCTCGATATGAAATCCCAGATCCCGTTCAGAACAATTCCCCTCTATTAGCGTTTTCACCGTAGCGCATATCGGCGGACGGTTCGCGCGGTCACGGTGTAATCGCAGGTCAGAACCTAGCGCCACGCACCGATTCCGACAGAGCGCAAGGAGCGACGTTCACACTTCGGCGGCGGCTGCGGGCGTCGAGACCCCGCCGGTGGCCGCATACGCGGCCCGAGCCCTCCGGGAGCCTCCGACTACCATGCGTGGGAACGGTTCATCGGAGGAGGCAGCAGGTGTCGGACAACGAGGAGCAGCTCGTCGACGTGCGTTCGCTGCACCACCGGCTCGTGCGGATCAATCGAGTGCTGCGGGTGGCCGGTTCCGGTTCCGGTCTCAGCGCTGGAACCGCCGCGGCCCTGTGGTCGATCACCCAGCACGCACCCCTTCGGCTGTCCCGACTGGCCGAGATCGAGTCGGTCTCCACCCCCGCCATCTCGCGGATCGTCACCGGCCTGGAGGACATGGGCTACGTGGAGCGGCGACCCGATCCACTCGATGCGCGGGCCCGACTGCTCTATCCCACCGAATCGGGGTGCGAAGTGGTCTCGACGACGCGGAACGCCCGGGTGCGGCGTATCGCCGAGGCTCTCGAGACGCTCGAACCGGCCGACCGGCAACTCGTCGAGCGCGCCTTCGAACTCCTCAGCGACGCCTTGGCCGCGAGTGAAGTCTGAGCCGCCGCCGGATCAAATGAGTGCCGAGATCCGGTCCGCCGCCTCGACGAGCGCGGTCACGAGCCTGCGACGCTCCCGACCGTCCACCGCCGATTTGAGCACCCCCAGCTGCAACTCGAACTCGGCCTGGTCGCCGGCGAAGACCGGTGCTGCGAGATAGCTGATCGGCTGCGCGTCAGCGCCGTCGAGTTCGTCGTCGGAATACGCACGCGACGACAATTGCGCGAGCCGGCGGGTCGCCGTGTGGCGGAGCGCGGGGTCGATGAGAAGCGGACCCACCGCGCCGAGCAACTCGGCGAGCACCTCGACGAGCATCGCGTCCGACGACTCCGGGCGGTACGCCGCGAAACCGCGCCGACGTACCGATTCGAGCAGGAGCCTCCGTCTCGGACGGTCTCGCTCGCCCAGCCAGGCCTCCTGGTCGGCCTCCCGCCAGGCCATCGCCGCGGCCCCGACGGGAAAGACGATCGCCAACGACTGGCCGAGCCCCAGGCCGGGAACCGGCCGCACCTCGCTGTGCCGTTTGGCGACGACGGTCATCGCGCCGGGCGCCATCCGCGCGAGCGTCACTCCGCAGTCGGTGGCCGCGACGAGTTCTTCGAGAACCTGCGCCACGCCCGGACTCGGCAGGTGAAGCGCCGGAGGCGAGACTCCGCCGAGTGCCATCGCCGCCGGGCCCAGCCGATAGGCACGAGAGGCGTCGCGCTCGGCCCACCCCGCGTCGTCGAGCTCGGCCAGGATCGCCGACATCGTGGCGCGGGCCACGCCCAGCTCGTCGGCGATCTCCGCGATGGTCTGCGGGCGCTCGACGCGGGCGAGGAGTTCGAGGGTGTCGATCACCCGGCGCGTCGGTGGCGATCCGGCCATGTGTGTCCTCCCCCGCATGCGTGCCGATCTTGTGTCGCGGCCCATACCCCGCTACCTTGTGACGGATATTCAATCACATCTATTCGAATATTCGATTCCTGAAGGCGGTCCCATGAGCCAGACCCAGTCCCTCGAGGGCAGAACAGCGATCGTGACGGGTGCCGGCCGCGGCATCGGAGCCGGCATCGCGCTCGGTCTCGCGGAAGCCGGCGCCGACCTGGTGATCGCTGCCCGCAGTGCCAACCAACTCGAGCAGGTCGCCGACCGGATCCGGAGACTGGGCCGACGCGCGATCACCGTGCCCGCGAATGTCGCCGAAGACGACCCCGCCGATCTGGTCGGCGCCGCCACGCGGGAGTTCGGTGCGCTCGACATCGTCGTCAACAACGTCGGCGGCGCCCTCCCGAAGCCCTTTCTGCAGACCAGCGTCAAAGCGCTCGTCGGTGCCTTCGCGTTCAACGTCGGGACGGCGCACGCGCTCAATCTGGCGGCCGTGCCGAGCATGCTGTCCAACGACCGCGGCGGTTCGATCATCAACATCACCTCGTCGATCACGACTCAGCCGGGACGCGGGCTGCTGGCCTACGGAACGGCTAAAGCGGCCCTCGCGCACTACACCCGGATGGCCGCGCAGGACCTGTCGCCGCGCATTCGGATGAACGCCATCGCACCCGGCACCATCAACACACCCGCGCTCGGTTACGTCGCCGAAGACGACGCGATCCGCGAGGAGATCGTCAGCCGCACCCCGCTGCGCCGACTGGGTGTGCCGGACGACATCGCCGCCGCCGCGGTGTTCCTGGCAGGCGACGGCTCGGCGTACATGACCGGCAAGACCATCGAGGTGGACGGCGGTCTCATCGCCCCCAACATGGTGATGCCGCTCCCCGATCTCTGACCGCCCGCCCCATCACCGGCCGACGACCTCCCGCCGACAGCCCCTAGGACTCCCCCATGACGATCACCACCGCCGACGATCTGCGCGCCATCGAGACCGTGAAGTACCGCTACCTGCGAGCCGTCGACACGAAGGACTGGTCGGCGCTGGCCGACACGCTCACCGACGACGTGCACGCCGAATACGGATCGCAGGTGAACGGCCGGCCGCTGACCTTCGACGACCGAGCCTCTCTGGTCGCACATCTGAGCACGATCATGGCTCCGACCATGGTGACCGAGCATCGCGTCGACCATCCGATCATCGAAACCGACGGCGACACCGCCACCGGCAGCTGGTACCTGCAGGACCGCGTCATCGTTCCGGAGTACGACGTCATCATCATCGGAGCCGCGTTCTACCGCGACGCCTACCGGCGGACACCCGACGGCTGGCGCATCAGTTCCACCGGATACGAGCGCACCTTCGAGGCGCGAGGCAGTCTGTCGGCGGCCCGGATGCACGTGGAGCAGGGACCGGCCGTCCACCGGCCCGCGACGTAGCGCGGGAGCCTCCGACACCGGGTTCAGTCGGCGCCGGTACCCGCGCCCACGTACTCGGCCAGGTGCCGGCCGGTGAGGGTGGAAGCCGATGCGACGAGGTCGCGCGGCGTTCCCTCGAAGACCACGCGGCCGCCGTCGTCACCCGCGCCCGGACCGATGTCGACGATCCAGTCGGCGTGCGCCATGACCGCCTGGTGATGCTCGATCACGATCACCGAGCGCCCCGCCTCCACCAGGGCGTCGAGTAACCCGAGCAGTTGTTCGACGTCGGCCAGATGCAGTCCGGTCGTCGGTTCGTCGAGGATGTATACGCCGGCCTTCTCAGTCATCGCGATCGCGAGCTTGATGCGCTGGCGCTCGCCTCCCGAGAGCGTGGTGAGCGGCTGGCCGAGGGTCAGATAGCCCAGTCCGACGTCGGAGAGACGCTTGAGGATCTTGTGGGCTGCCGGCGTGCGTGCGTCACCGTCGTCGAAGAACTCCAACGCCGTGTCCACCGACATCGCCAGCACCTCGCTGATGTCCCGGCCGTCGACCCGGTAGTCGAGCACCGCGGCGTCGAACCGCTTCCCCTCGCAGACTTCGCACGGCGTCGCCACGCCGGCCATCGTGGCGAGATCGGTGTAGATCACGCCCGCGCCTTTGCAGTTCGGGCACGCGCCGTCGGAGTTGGGGCTGAACAGAGCGGGTTTGACTCCGTTGACCTTCGCGAAGGTCTTCCGGATGGCGTCGAGCAGACCGGTGTAGGTCGCCGGGTTGCTCCGCCGGGAGCCGCGGATCGCCGTCTGGTCGATCGACACCGCGTCGGCGTCGGCGGGCAGCGAGCCGTGGATCAGGGAGCTCTTGCCCGACCCCGCGACACCGGTGATGACGGCGAGTACGCCGAGCGGGATGTCGACGTCCACGTGGCGCAGATTGTTGGTGGTGGCGTCTCGGATCTCCAAGAATCCCGACGGGGTCCGCACACTGTCCTTGAGCCGCGCGCGGTCGTGGAGATGACGCCCGGTCAAGGTGTCCGAGGCCGCCAATTGCTCGACGGTGCCCTCGAAGCAGATCTCTCCGCCCAGCGATCCGGCGCCCGGCCCGAGGTCGACCACGTGGTCGGCGATCACGATGGCCTCGGGTTTGTGCTCCACCACCAGGACCGTGTTCCCCTTGTCGCGCAGTCGCAGCAGCAGGGCGTTCATCCTGGCGATGTCGTGCGGATGCAGTCCCACGGTGGGTTCGTCGAAGACGTAGGTGATGTCGGTGAGCGATGATCCGAGGTGGCGGACCATCTTGGTGCGCTGAGCCTCCCCGCCCGACAGTGTTCCGGTGGGCCGTTCCAGGGACAGGTAGCCCAGGCCGATCTCGACGAACGACTCGAGTGCCGCATGGAGCTTCTCGACCAGCGGTGCCACCGTCGGCTCGTCGAGCCCCGCCACCCAGTCCGCGAGGTCGGAGATCTGCATCCGGCATGCGTCGGCGATGCTGACTCCGCCGATCCGGGAGTTCCGGGCGTGCTCGGCCAGTCGGGTGCCGTCGCACTCCGGGCAGGTCGTGGACGTGACCGCGCGTTCGATGAAGGCCCGCACATGCGGCTGCACAGAGTCGATGTCCTTGGACAGCATCGATTTGGTGATCTTCGGGATGATGCCCTCGTAGGTGAGGTTGATGCCCTCGACCTTGATCTTGGTGGCCTCGCGATAGAGCAGATCATCGCGTTCGCGATCGGAGAACCGGCCGACGGGCTTGTCCATGTCGAAGTAGCCGCTGCCCGCGAAGATGCGGCCGTACCAGCCGTCCATGCTGTAGCCGGGCACCTTGAGCGCTCCGCCGGACAGCGACTTGTCCGCGTCGTAGATCTCGCTCAGGTCGATGTCGGAGACCGTTCCCATCCCCTCGCATCGCGGGCACATCCCTCCGAGTTGCTCGAAGGACCGTCTGACCGCCTTGGTCTGCTTGCCTCGCTGGACTTTGATCGCACCGCCGCCCGACACGGTCGGGACGTTGAACGAGTACGCGTTGGGGCTGCCCACGTGGGGATCGCCGAGCTTGCTGAACAGGATCCGCAGCATCGCGTTGGCGTCGGTGACGGTGCCGACCGTCGACCGCGGATTCGCACCGATCCGCTCCTGGTCGACGATGATGGCAGTGGTGATGCCGTCGAGCACATCGACGTCCGGGCGGGCCAGCGTCGGCATGAATCCCTGGACGAACGCGCTGTAGGTCTCGTTGATCAGCCGTTGCGACTCGGCTGCGATGGTGCCGAAGACGAGCGAGCTCTTTCCGGACCCGGAGACTCCGGTGAAGGCGGTGAGCCTGCGCTTCGGCAGTTCGACGCTGACGTCTTTGAGGTTGTTGACCCGCGCGCCACCGACTCTGATGACGTCGTGACTGTCGGCGGGCGCGGTAGTGGGGCGGTCGGCAGACATGGAGCACATTGTCCCCTACCCGGACCGGATCGCGTGGACGCTCCGGGAGGGGCCCGGTCCGGGTATTGTTCGGTGGTTCCCACACTGCCGCATGTCAGATAGCTCAGGTGGCGGGGGATGCTCGAAGAATCGTCAGACCGGAGGCCGAGTGAGCCAGGCGCGCAACCATCGAGACTGGGCGATCGTCGGCGTCGTGGTCGCGGCATTGATCACGGTCAACGCCCTGGCGCATTTCGCCGGGCATTGGCCGGGGCTCCTCGCGGTTCCGGTGGGCGCGGTCGCGGTGGTGCTCCTCGCGCGGATGCGGGGCCTGGCGTGGTCGGAGATGGGCATCAGCTCCTCGGAGCTCAAGTACGGGTTCCGGTGGTCGGCGATCGTCGTGGTCGCGGTCGTCGTGGTGGTCGGTGCCGGCGTCGCCATCCCCTGGACCCGGACGTTCTTCCTGAACGACCGCTACTCGTCCGCGCGTGACGCGCTGCTCGCCGCTCTTGTGTGGATTCCCGTGCAGACCGTGATTCCCGAGGAACTGTTGTTCCGCGGTGTGCTGCAGGGATCGTTGCGGCGAGTGATGAGCCGGCGGCTCACCCTGATCGCCGGCGCGGCCCTGTTCGGTTTGTGGCACATCGCCTCGTCGCTCGGACTCTCGGCGGGGAACGCCGGTGTCACCGATGCGATCGGCGCCGGCGTCGGAGCCGCCGTCGCCGGCGTGGTCGGCGCGGTGGTCGCGACCTCCGCGGCCGGATGGATCCTCGGCTGGCTGCGCTTCCGAACGGCCAATCTGCTCGCCCCGATCGTCCTGCACTGGACTCTCAACGCCTCGGGTGCGCTCGGCGCCGCCCTGGCCTGGCAGCTGCTCTGACTCGCGCCGATCAATTCCCGGTCTGCACGCGGAGATTCACGATCGCCTTGTCGACTTCGGCCCTGGTGGTCGCATCGTTGATCGGACTCACTCCGAAGGCGAAGGTCATCGGAGAACTGTTCACGACGACCACCGTGACATCGTCACCGAGCACACCGGAGCGCTGATTGCGGACGTCGATGCGAGCCCGGATCAGCGTGTACTCGGTGATCTTGTTGTCGAGCCGGTCGTTGCGCACGTCCTCGATCCGGGCCGGTGAGGCGTCGACTCCCGAGTACCCCGAACTCGACGACAGACACTCCACCAGTTTCCTGGCGATGGGCTCCGTGCGATCGCGGAAGGATGCGGGCAGCGTGCCGACGGCGATCTGCGCCATCCACCCCGACGTGCCGGCCGGGCGTGAGGCTTTGATGCCGTTGGCCGTCACCGCGAACGGGATCTGCGAGATGTTGTCGGGATCCCAGCCGCTGACCGGAAGGTCGTTCGACGGAATGGAGATCGGTCCGGTCCCGACTCTGGACGCGGACGACGACTGCGTCGTGACCCCGCCCGCACACAGCGTCGGAACGCCGGCGACCACCGCGGGCCCGCCGGCAGTGGTCGAGGGAGCCGAGGTACTCACCGGCGACGACGTCGACTCGGGAGTGGACGGCACGGTAGATGTCCCGGCCGCGGTGTCGGGACCGTCGTCGCCGCGGAAGACGAAGAATCCGGCGACCGCGATCGCCGCGAGGACGACCAGCACTACCGCCGCCACGATCACGGCTTTCCGCCTGCCGGTGTCCGTCGGCTCGGGCGGATACCCGGGCGCACCGTAGGGCTGCTGCCGGCCGAAGTCTCCGGGCGGCGGCCCGAAATGAGGTGGCTGTTGTGCCGGGGGCTGCGGTACCGGAGATTGCGGTACCGGGGGCGGGCCGAAGGCGCCGATTCGGGGACGCTGCGGGTAGGGCTGCGCCGGCGACGGGCCCTGCTGCGCCGGCGGCGACTGCGGCGCGAGGGGCGCGGTGGGCTGTGCCCCGCTGTGCGGTGGGGTCGGAGCCGGATTGATCATCGTCGGCGCGTACGCCGCCGGAGCCTGCGGCGTCGCCGCCTGCGGTGTGAAGCCCGGTCTGCGCAGCGCCCCGTCCAATTCGTCTGCGAACTCTCGGCACGTCCGGTACCTGCGGGCGGGGTCCTTGTCCATCGCCCGTGCGAGGACCAGGTCGACGGCGGGTGCCAGAGTGGGCAGAACCGCGGTGGCGCTCGGGGCCGGAGCATGGAGATGAGCGTTGATGATGTCGGTCGGTTTCGCGAGCGGGAACGGCGCTCGGCCGGTCAGGAGCCGGAATGCGGTACAGGCGAGCGCGTATTGGTCGGTGCGTCCGTCGAGTGCGGCCCCGCGCAACTGCTCCGGTGAGCAGTACTGGATCGACCCCACCGTCAGGTTCGCCGCTGTCAGCGCGGTGTCGCTTGTGGTGGTGCGAGCGATTCCGAAGTCGGTGAGATACACCTTGCGGTGCGCCGCGGTCGAGTCGTCCACCAGAATGTTCGCGGGCTTGACGTCGCGGTGCAGCATTCCCCGCGAGTGCGCGTAGTCGAGAGCGTCCGCGACGGCGCCGATCATCTCGCAGACCGTCGCCGGGTCGAGCGGTCCCGACTGCTGGAGCAGGGCGTCGCCGTCCGCCCCGGGGACGTACTTCATCGCGATCCAGAGCTGCCCCTCGAACTCACCGCGGTCGTACACGCTCACGATGCCCGGGTGATCGAGTTGGGACGCCAGATCGGCCTCACGGATGAACCGGGCCCGATAGGTGGGGTCACCGGTCAGCTCGGCGGGCAGCACCTTGAGCGCATCTTCCCGGGGGAGCCGCGGATGTGCGACCAGGTACACCTCCCCCATGCCGCCGACCCCGAGTCTTCGCTCGATCAAGTAGTTGGCGAAGTACTGGCCCGGGCTCAACATGGGAACAGCCTAGGTCATGACCTCGCATGCAGCGGCGCATGCCGCAGCACGGCGTGCACCAGCGGCGGAACGATCAGCGCGGCGGCTGCCCCGACCAGAATGCCTGCGGTCACATCGGTGATCCAATGCATTCCGAGGTAGAGCCGGGATGCGGCGGCCGCGAGCGCCACGGCCAGCGCTCCGCACGCCGCGACGACTCTGGTCGCGGCGGACGCCGACGCCGCGGTGACCGCGACCAGCCCGAACGCGAGCGCCGCGGTGCCGGTGGTGTGTCCGGACGGGAACGACCCAGCGGTCTCGTGGGCCTCGAGTTGCCAGGCGACCGGAGGCCGGGTCCGATGCACCGCGATCTTGAACACCTCCGCGACGGCGGCCGCGGCCACGACCGTCGAGAGCAGGGCCGCGGCTCGCTCGACGCCGCCGTCTCGGCGCCACAGGACCATCGCGGCCACCGCGCCGAGCACGATGGTTCCGACAGGGCTGAGAACGGTGGAGAGAAACACGGCGACGCCGGTCGCGGTTCCGGAACGCTGTGCGAGCGTCCACTCCCACACGCTCCGGTCGGCGGCGAGCGGGCCGTGGACGTCGTAGACGACCGCACCGAGAGCGGCGGTCGTGAGCAGCAGTAGGACTCCGACGGTCATCGAGGGCTTCGGCATACTGACCATCTTCGGCTCCGCTCACTGAGCAGACGCTGAGAAGTCCGCAGGTCGGGGCCCGATCTGCGAACCATGAGCAGTGCGGTGGGACGGCTTCTGCGGTTACGGCGCCAAGGCGCGTCTCCTGCGGCTAGGTTGGCAATGATCGCGGGCGCCGCTACGGTGCCCATTTCTGTGAGAGGCGCCATGGAGAGCATCGAAACCGCGGCCGGTCCGATCGACGCGGACCGCCTGGGCAACGTGCTCTCCCACGAACACATCTTCGTCGTGAACGACGACTACCGCGTCAACTTCCTGCCGGATTGGGACGAGCAGGCCCAGATCGATGCGGCGGTCGCCACGCTGACCCGACTCAAGGCCTCGGGCATCGACACACTGATGGATGTCTCGGTGCCCGGGCTCGGCCGCAACGTGGAGCGGATCGCCGCCGTAGCCGACCGCGTGGACCTCAACATCGTGCTGGCCACCGGCCTGTACACCTATCACGATCTGCCTTTTCAGTTCCATTACACCGGACCCGGACTCGGTTTCGACGCGCCGGACCCGCTCGAGCGCCGGTTCGTCCGTGACCTGACAGTCGGCATCGGCCGCAGCGCGATCAGGGCCGGGTTCCTTTACTGCGCGATCGAATCCGAGGGATTGAGCACGGGCGTCGAGCGCGTGATGCGGGCCGTGGGACGGGCGGCTGTCGAGACAGGCGCGCCGGTGGTGGTTCACACGAACCCGCACACCGCATCCGGACTGGTGGCCCAGCGGGTCCTGGCCGAAGAGGGCGTCGATCTGAGCCGGGTCCGGATGTCGCATTGCGGTGACACCACGGATCTGGACTACCTCATGAGGCTGGCCGATGCCGGCTCGCTGCTCGGACTCGATCGATTCGGCGTCGACGTCCTCCTGCCGTACGCCGACCGTATGCGCACGCTTCTCGCTCTGATCGAGCGCGGGTACTCAGACCGGATCATGCTGTCGCAGGACGCCTTCTGCTTCAGTGACTGGTTCGAACCTGCGAGCCTGGCCGAGGCCGCGCCGGACTGGGACTACTTCCAGGTGACCGGACGCGTGATTCCAGATCTTCTCGCCGCCGGCGTGAGCCGCGAGGTCATCGACACGATGATGCGTGCCGTCCCTCGGGCCTTTCTGACCAGGTCGGCGGGCTCGTCCGTGTCGAGTGACGCCGTCATCACCGTGGCAGATTTCGAGAAAACTGGATTTAGTCCAGAAAAGCCGTAGAGTGGGCGCATGGCCACCGACTACTCCACCGTCATCCGGCGATCCGGGCTGAGAGTCACCCGGCCCAGACTGGCCGTGTTGGCGGCCGTGGACGCGCATCCGCATGCCGAGACCGAGACCGTTCTGACGACGGTTCGCGAAGAACTGCCCGGCGTCTCGCGGCAAGCGGTGTACGACGTCCTCCACGCGTTGACCGACGCCGGCCTGATCCGGCGGATCCAGCCGTCGGGACACGTCTGGCTCTACGAGACGCGGATCGCGGACAACCATCACCACCTGGTCTGCCGGGTATGCGGAGACGTCCGCGACGTCGACTGCGCGGTCGGTGAAGCCCCGTGTCTGCAGGCGGCCACCGACCACGGCTTCCAGATCGACGAGGCCGAGGTCATCTACTGGGGCGTCTGCCCCGACTGTCTCGCCGCCGAGGACGTTCCGGGCGACTCCGGTCGTCCTGACAGTTCAGCTCACTGATCGCCACCCCGGAGTTTCACCCACCGAAAGGAACCGCAGTGTCCGACCCACAGCCCGTTCAGAACGCATCAGGATGTCCGGTCCACGCGGCCGCGATGGCAGCCCCTGCCGAAGGCGGCGGCAACCGTGACTGGTGGCCGAAGCAGTTGAATCTCAAGCTCCTCGCCGAGAACCCGGCCGAGGGCGACCCGATGGGCGCCGACTTCGACTACGCCGCGGCCTTCGAATCCCTCGACCTCACCGCGGTCCGCCGCGACATCGAGGCGCTCATGCGCGATTCGAAGGCATGGTGGCCCGCCGACTACGGCCACTACGGCCCGCTGTTCATCCGGATGGCCTGGCATTCGGCCGGCACATACCGCGTCGCCGACGGTCGCGGCGGCGCCGGCCACGGCATGCAGCGGTTCGCGCCCCTCAACAGTTGGCCCGACAACGCGGGCCTCGACAAAGCACGCCGACTGCTGTGGCCGATCAAGAAGAAGTACGGCTCCGCGCTGTCGTGGGGCGACCTCATCATCTTCGCCGGCAACGTGGCCCTCGAATCGATGGGCTTCAAGACCTTCGGGTTCGCCGGTGGCCGCACCGAGAAGTGGGAACCGGAGGAGATCTACTGGGGACCGGAGACCACCTGGCTCGACGACGAACGCTACACCGGCGACCGCGACCTCGAGAATCCGCTCGCCGCCGTCCAGATGGGCCTCATCTACGTCAATCCCGAAGGCCCCAACGGGAATCCGGATCCGCTCAAGGCCGCCGTCGACATCCGCGAGACCTTCGGCCGGATGGCGATGAACGACGAGGAGACGGTCGCCCTGATCGCCGGCGGTCACACTTTCGGGAAGACGCACGGCGCGGGTCCGGCCGACCATGTCGGACCGCTGCCCGAGGACGCTCCGATGGAGAACATGGGGCTGGGCTGGAAGAGCACCTACGGCACCGGCTCGGGTGCCGACGCCATCAGCTCCGGGCTCGAGGGAGCGTGGAACAGCACGCCGATCACCTGGGACAACAACTTCTTCTGGACCCTCTTCGGCTACGAGTGGGAGACGTACACCGGTCCGGGCGGAGCCATCCAGTGGCGGCCCAAGGACAACGCCGGTTCCACCAGCGTCCCCGACCCGCAGGATCCCGACAAGCGGCATCAGCCCATGATGCTGACCACCGACATCGCCCTGCGCGAGGACCCGGTGTACGGCAAGATCTCGCGCCGCTTCCTGGAGAACCCGAACGAGTTCGCCGACGCCTTCGCACGCGCGTGGTTCAAGTTGACGCACCGGGACATGGGCCCGCTTCCCCGTTACCTCGGCGACGAGGTCCCGTCGGAGACCCTGGTCTGGCAGGACCCGGTCCCCGTAGCGGACTACGAGCAGATCGACGACGCCGACGCCCAGGCGCTCAAGGAGCGGATCCTCGATTCGGGCCTGACCGTGTCTCAGCTGGTCAAGACGGCGTGGGCGGCTGCGGCGTCGTTCCGCGGCAGCGACAAGCGCGGCGGCGCCAACGGCGGTCGTCTCCGTCTCGAGCCGCAGCGCCACTGGACCGTCAATGAGCCCGCCGAGCTCGACGAAGTGCTCCCCGTCCTGGAGGGGATCGCCCAGGAGTTCAACGCCGGGTCCGGCGTCAAGCAGGTCTCGGTGGCGGACGTGATCGTCCTCGGCGGGGCCGCGGCGATCGAGAAGGCCGCGGGTGCGGCCGGCCACACGGTTCAGGTGCCGGTCTCACTCGGCCGCACCGACGCCACGCAGGAGAACACCGACGTCGAGTCGTTCAAGGTGATGGAGCCCCGCTGGGATGGTTTCCGCAACTACCTCGCCGCCGACGCGCCGATCCCGGCGGAGTACCTGCTGGTCGACCGCGCGCAGCTGCTTCAGCTCAGCGCCCCGCAGATGGCGGTGCTGGTCGGCGGTCTGCGTGTGCTCGGCGCCAATCACGGACGATCGCAGCACGGGGTGCTGACCGACCGTCCCGAGACGTTGACGAACGACTTCTTCGTCAACATCCTCGATATGGAGACAGAGTGGACCGACGCCGGCGACGGCACTTTCGTCGGCGCCGACCTCGCCACCGGAGAGACGAGGTGGACGGCCACGCGCGCCGACCTCGTCTTCGGAGCCAACGCCCAGCTCCGGGCGCTGGCCGAGGTGTACGGGGCCGACGACGCCGAAGCCAAGTTCGTCGACGACTTCGTCGCCGCGTGGACGCAGGTGATGGACGCGGACCGGTTCGACCTGCACCGCTGACCGACTGACCAGGCCGAGATCCGTCGGGTCAGCGGCGTCCGAGGGTGATCCGCCCTCCGGCACCGCTGCCCCGACGGATCTCAGTTCAGCCCCCCGATGGCGGGCCTCGCCCCCGACTGCCCCGTTAGCCTCGAGGGATGAAACTCGGTCTGCAACTCGGATACTGGGGCGCCCAGCCGCCCACGAACCACCGCGAACTCGTTCAGGCCGCCGAACGGGCGGGCTTCGACTCCGTCTATACGGCGGAGGCCTGGGGTTCGGACGCCTACACTCCCCTCGCCTGGTACGGGAGCGACACCGAACGCCTCAGACTCGGCACGTCCGTGCTTCAGCTGTCGGCCCGCACGCCCACCGCGTGTGCGATGGCGGCCCTGACTCTCGACCACCTCTCGGGCGGCAGGCACATCGTCGGTCTCGGCGTCTCCGGCCCGCAGGTGGTCGAGGGCTGGTACGGCCAGCGATTCGCGAAGCCGCTGGCACGCACCAGGGAGTACGTCGACATCATGCGCCAGGTGTGGGCGCGGGAGGCACCGGTGACCAGTCCCGGACCGCATTATCCGCTCCCGCTGTCCGACGAGTCGGCGACCGGCCTCGGAAAACCCCTGAAGTCGATCGTGCATCCGCTGCGCCGGGACATCCCGGTCCACCTCGGCGCGGAGGGCCCCAAGAACATCGCCCTGGCCGCCGAGATCGCCGACGGCTGGCTTCCGCTGTTCTTCACACCCCGGATGGCCGACCAGTACAACGCCTGGCTCGACGAGGGGTTCGCCCGACCCGGCGCCCGCCACACCCGCGAGACGTTCGAGATCGCCGCGGTGGCGCAGATCGTCCTCACCGACGACGTCGCCGCCGCCTACTCCGCGATCAAGCCCTTCCTCGCGCTGTACATGGGCGGCATGGGCAGCGAGGACACCAACTTCCATGCGGAGGTCTACCGCCGAATGGGCTACGCCGAGGTAGTCGACGAGGTCACCGCGCTGTTCCGGTCCGGCCGCAAGGACGAGGCCGCGGCGATCATCCCGGACGCGGTCGTGGACGATTCGGCGATCGTCGGCGACGAGGCCCACGTACGCGAACAGATGGCTGTCTGGGAGCGCGCCGGGGTCACCACGATGCTCGTCTCCCCCGGCACCGTGGCCGAGGTGGAACGCCTCGCCGCACTGCTCGACTGAGCCGTTGACCGCGACCTTGATTAGGTGAACGAAAGGTTAACGCGACCCGAATAACGCTTGACTTCACCTTGCGCGGAGGTTACAAAGGTATGGACTGCAAAGAACGAAGGAGGTCTCCACCATGCGAAACAGCACAGGTTCGACCTTTGCGTCCACCTTTCACGCGTACATTCGCCGGATCGCCGCGCGGATGAACCAGAGCGCCAACGAGCGCCTGAGCCTGCAACTCGGAAACTCTCCGGTCGCGGTGCTCGGCGTCGGCTGACGGCCCGAACAACACGAAACAGCAGTGGTCCCCGACGGAACGAATCCGTCGGGGACCACTGCTGTTTCGGAGGGTTGTGAACAAGTCGTCGTTCAGGAACGGCCGGCGGACGGCCCGGCGACGACGGTCAGCTCACGCGGTGCAGGCGGAACAGCGGAATCACCCGGGTCGTGCGCTTCTCGTACAATGTGAAGTTCGGCCACACGCCGAGCAGCCGGTCCCACGCGGCGGCGCGCTCGACGCCGGAGAGCTCGGTCGCTGACATCCGCGTCGCCGCCCCGTGAACCTCGACGTCGAACGAATCGGCGGCGCGGATGTTGTAGACCCACGCAGGCGTCCGCGGTCCCCCGAAGTACGAGCCGGCGACGATCCAGTCCTCGCCGTCGGGCGCCGCGAGCACCGGCGTCGAGTGCAGCACTCCGCTCTTGCGGCCGCGCACCGTGATGGTGATCCCGGGAAGTCCGGCGATCCGCAGCAGATCCACTCGGCCGCGCGAGACCTTCTGAAGCACGGTGTCCGCCTTCACGATCCACGGGAGGTACCGCGGCAGCCAGGAGATCGACCCGATCAGGATCGCCAACCGCGTGAGGATCCCCACCGGGTCAGCCGAGGTCTCTGGTGAGCGTGTCGGCCAACAGCCTCGCGACCTCCGCCGGATCGTCGAGATCTCCGCCCTCGGCGAGCACCGCCGTCGCGTACAGCAGCTTGGCGGTCGGTTCGAGAGCCGTGTGATCGTCGCCGTCCGCGTCGAACTTGCTCCGCAGGGCCGTGACGAGGGCGTTGTCCGGATTCAGCTCCAGGATCCGCTTCGACTTGGGCACCGGCTGGCCCGACGCCCGATACAGCTTCTCCAACTGCGGGGTCATCGAGAAAGTGTCCCCGACCAGGCACGCCGCCGACTCGGTCAGCCGCGAACTCAGCCGCGCCTCCGAGACGTCGTCCGCGAGCGTGTCGGCGAGCCAGGACAGCAGCGGTGCGAACTCCTCGTCGCGCTTCGACTTCTCCTCGCCGTCGGCGTCCGCGTCGGCGTCATCCAGGTCGACGACGCCCTTGGCCACCGACACCAGTTGCTTGCCTTCGAAGTCGAGACCGGAGGAGACCCAGACCTCGTCCACCGGATCGGACAGCAGCAGCACCTCGATGCCCTTCGCGCGGAAGGCCTCCAGGTGCGGCGACCGCTCGATCTGCGTCCGCGACTCGCCGGTCATGTAGTAGATCACGTCCTGATCGGGCTTGCACCGCGAGAGGTAGTCGACCAGTGTGGTCGGCTCGGTCTCACTGTGGGTGGACCCGAACACCGACGCCTTGAGGATCGCCTTCGCGTTGTCGTGGTCGTTGATCAGACCTTCCTTGAAGACGCGGCCGAAATTGCTCCAGAAGGTCTGGTAGTCCTCCGGACGACGGTCCTGCAGTTCCTGGACCGACGAGATGACCTTCTTCACCAGACGTCGCCGGATGGCGCGGATCTGACGGTCCTGCTGCAGAATCTCGCGCGAGACGTTCAGCGACAGATCCGCGGCGTCGACCACGCCCTGGACGAACCGCAGATACTCGGGCATCAACTCGGCGGCGTCGTCCATGATGAACACGCGCTTGACATACAGGTGGATGCCGCTGGTGCGCTCGCGCATGAACAGATCGAACGGCGCCTGCGACGGGATGAAGAGCAGGGCCTGGTACTCGAACGTGCCCTCGGCGTGCAGCGAGATGGTCTCGAGGGGCTCGTCCCAGGCGTGCGAGATGTGACGGTAGAACTCGGCGTACTCCTCCTCGGACACCTCGCCGGGCGACTTCGCCCACAGCGCCTTCTGCGAGTTCAGGGTCTCGTCGACCTCTTCGGTCGTGGGCTCGCCGCCTTCCTCGGCGGCAGGCACCTGCTTGGTCACCCGCATGCGGATCGGCCAGGAGATGAAGTCGGAGTACTTCTTGACCAGAGCGCGCAGCACGTTCTGGTCGGCGTAGTCGTGGACCGCGTTCTCCTCGTCGACGGCCTTGAGGGTGAGGGTGATCGACGTGCCCTGCGGAGCGTCGGGGGCCTCGTCGAGGGTGTAGGTCCCGTCGCCGGTCGACTCCCAGCGCGTTCCGACGGTCTCGCCGGCCTTGCGCGTGACCAGTTCGACGCGATCGGCGACCATGAACACCGAGTAGAAGCCGATGCCGAACTGGCCGATCAGTTCCCCGGCGTCCTTGGCGTCGGTCTCGGCGAGCTTCCGGCGCAGTTCATCGGTGCCCGACTTCGCCACGGTTCCGATCAGGTCGACGACCTCCTCGCGCGACATGCCGATGCCGTTGTCGGACACGGTCAGCGTCCGAGCGGAGGCGTCCGGGGTCAGCCGGATGTGCAGATCGGAGATGTCGACGTCGAGGTCCTTGTCGCGCAAGCCTTCCAAGCGGAGCTTGTCGACCGCGTCCGACGCGTTGGAGATCAGTTCGCGAAGAAAGCTGTCCTTGTTCGAATAGATCGAATGAACCATCAGATCCAGCAGTTGGCGTGCCTGGGCTTGGAACTCGTACACCTGCGAGGTCACCGCGTAACTCCTCATCGTTGAGCTGATTTCGCGCCGCTGAGTGTACCGGGGCGGCTGCGCGTACTGTGAAGGGCGTGTCTGGGGTTCCACGTGCTCTGTTCGTCCACGCTCATCCCGACGACGAGTCGTTGTGGACCGGCGGCACCATGGCACGACACGCCCGGCGCGGCGGCGAGGTCTCGCTGGTGACATGCACGTGGGTGCCCGGGACCGCGCGCCACGGCGAGTTGCTCGACGCCGCCCGCGAACTGGGACTGTCTCGCGAGCCCATCATGCTCGGCTACGCCGACAGTTTCGTCCCCGAGTCCGCGCCCGGCGCGACTCCGTTCGTCTCAGCGCCCTTCGACGAGCAGGTCGCGGCTCTGGTGGCACACATCCGGGAGATCAAGCCGCACATCCTCGTCACCTATGACGCCTACGGCATGTACGGCCACCCCGATCACATCCACGCCAACCGGCTCACGTGCGCCGCGGCCGACGCCGCGGCGATCGGCGCCTACCGCCCCGACGCGGGCGAGCCCTGGCAGGTCCGTTCGCTCTACTTCATCACCATTCCCGAGACCACCGTGACCACGTTGAAACCGCACCTCACCGAGGACTCGCATCTTCCCGTGTCCGGGACGCCCAGCGACCGGATCGACCTCGCCGTCGACATCGACGACTGCCTCGGCAGCAAGATCCGCGCGATCGTCTCGCACAAGACGGAGATCGCGCGCAGCGCGTCGATGAAGGCCTTCGGAGCACTCCCCCGCGATCCGCAGCGACTGTTTCTGCAGTGGGAGTCGTATCTGCGGCGCGATCTCGTTCCGGGCGGAGCCGAGCTCGCCTGACTCCCGGCTCAGGCCGGCGACACGACCTCGACGAGATCGGTGCGCAGCCCTGACGCCCGCGCCACCCGGCGGCCGACGGCGGCGCGCAGGGATTCCGGTGTGCCGACGATGTTCACCTCGCGCTCGGCGCGGGTGATCGCCGTGTAGAGCAACTCCCGCGTCAGCAGTTCCGCGTCCGGGGGCGGGAGGATCACGGTGACCGTGCCGAACTGGCTGCCCTGACTCCGGTGAATGGTCATGGCGTAGACCGGAATCGCGTCGGCGAGCTGACTCGGGTGAAGCCGCTTGATCTCATGACCGCGTTCGAAGACCGCGGCGAGCCCGCCCGCATCGTCGATCACCACTCCGGAATCGCCGTTGTAGACGTCCTGCGTCCGGTCGTTCGCGGTCACCAGCAGCGGTTCGCCCGGATACCAGCGGCCCGTTCCGGCCGCACCGCCGAGGTCGTCGCCGATCCAGCCGATCACCCGTCTGGACCAGCCCGCGACCCCGTAGGGACCGTCCCGGTGCGCGCACAGCACGCGGTGCCCCCGGAGTGCCACCACGGCGCCGCGGGCGTCGCCGCTCCGCGCCGCCTCGCGCAGGCTCCGTGCCCAGCCCACGGCTTCGGTCCGCACCACGTCGGCGTCATCCGGATCGATCAGCCGGACCGGATGCTCCGACCGCGCGCCGTGGCCGATGAGCTCGATCACCCGGTCCGCGTCGCCGGCGTTGACCGCTTCGGCGACCTCGCCGATGCGGTCTCCGTAGCGGTGTCCGCGGCGCAGCGTGATGACGCCGCGCGCCAGTGCGGAGGTCTCCGCCGAATCGAAGTCGGCCGCCGCGAGATCGCACACAGCCGTGAACGCGTCCGGAAGCACGGCGCCGGCCCCCGCGGTCACATCCCGGTCGACGAGGTCAGCGAGAACCGCGCCCGCCTCCACCGACACCAGCTGGTGCGGATCGCCGACGAGGATGAGCCGGGTGTCGGCGCGCAGCGATTCGAGCAGACGGCACATCATCGTGACCGGGAGCATCGAGGTCTCGTCGACCACCACGACGTCGAAAGGCAGACGGTTGCCCGCCCCGCGGACGAACGTTCCGTCCGGCCGAGATCCGAGCAGGCGATGCACGGTCACCGCGGCGGGGTCACTCCGCAGGGTCTGGTGTTCGCGGCGGTACTCCCCGATCGCCGTCTGCAACTGGGCCGCGGCGCGTCCGGTGGGCGCGCACAGCCCGATCCGGAGGTCGCCGCCGAACAGCGTCTCCATCACGGCCAGGATGCGAGCGACCGTGTACGTCTTGCCGGTACCGGGACCGCCTGCGAGGACGGTGGTCCACGAGGTGGCCGCCAGCGCCGCGGCGGCACGCTGGCGGTCGTAGCCGCTCGTATCGCCGGCCCCGAACGCCGCATCGAGCGCCGCCGTCAGCGCGGCTGCGTCGACCGCGGGCCGGCTCGCGGCGCGTGCGTCGAGGATCTGCCGGATGCTCTGTTCCTGCCGGAAGAATTTGCGCAGATACAGCAGCGGGCCGTCGGCCGATTCGGCGAGGGCGAGCGGTCGCAGTGGGCCGGTGCCGCCGCCGATCACCAGCGGCGACGCGGCCAGCGCCGCACGCAGCGCGTCGGGTGCGGGCCACGGCAGCGGCGTCTGGTCGTCACCGGCCGCCGCGAGATCGGCGATCCTGTCCAGCTCGACGCAGGTGGAACCGGTCCGGACGGCACGGACCGCCAGCGCTGCGGCAAGGAGCACCTGCTCGTCGACGGGTCCGCCGCACAGCGCTGCGACGCGCCTGGCGACGTGCACATCGGCGGCGTTCAGCACACCCGCCGCGTTGAACGTCGTGAGCAGATCCGATCCCGAGGCCACACGCTGCGGCGCGCAGCGGTCCGACAGTGCTCCGGCGGTCGCGGACGGGTCGGTCATCGCCCCACTCCTTCCGTTCGGCCGGCGAGGAGCTCCGACATCTCGACGATCAGGGCGGGCGGCAGGTCCCATTGAAAGACGCCGCAGCCGGGCGGAGTCTGCGGACCGGCCATCCCGCGCACGAAGTGATACTGCACCGGACCCAGATGCCGTGCGGGGTCGTAGCCGGCGAGCCGCCAACGCAGATAGCGGTGGAGTGCCACCGAATACAGCAGTGCCTGCAGCGGATAGTGCGCGGACATCATCTCCTCTGCCATCGCCTCGCGACCGAAGTCCTCGACCGCCAGATCCCCCGGACGCAGGCGGTTGGTCTTGTAGTCGACGACCACGAATCGGTTCTCGGCGGTCCGCAGCACCGAGTCGATGCTGCCGGTGAGATAGCCGGTGAAGGTCTCGTCGGAGACCGTCCGGACCATTTCCGAATACGGTGCCAGCGGATCGTCGCCCGGCAGATGCCGCGCGAGCAGATCTCCGACCTCCTCGAGGCCGAACCCGCCGGCGGTATCGGACAACGGCAGTTCGAAGTCCATCTCGGCCAGTCGCGCGCCGGGTTCGATGCTCCACAGATCGCCGAATCCCAGAGGTGTGGTGAGCACCCCGATCAGCGCGCGGGCGAGAACATCGACGTCGATCTCGACTCCCCGTGCCGCGGCGCCCTGCACGCACATCTGACGCACGTGCGCCGCCATATCCGGCTCCGCGGTGTCCACATGCTCCAGTACTTCGTGGACGAGGGTTCCGAATCCGGCGCCGAAGGGCAGCCCGTTCATCAGCGACGGTGTGCCCACGACTTCTCCGGACACCGCACCGGCCTCCGCCCGCGCGTCATCGGGCTCGTCGGGCCGCAGCACGTCCTCGGGTTCGCTCCCCGCCTGAACCGGCGAGGCTGGTCCGGGCGTCTCGGCGTGGAATGCCGCGTGCGCCGCGGCCACGATGGCCGAATACGACGTTCGGCGCCACCGTTGATCGATGCTTCTCGTGAACCGTGCCACGCTCAGTTCCGGAGGCGTGCCCGCGTCGGACGGAGGGCGCCACTCGGTGCGGCCGCGGCGACCCGCCGGTTCCACGACGACCGAGGGGTTCCCGGCTGCGACGCCGCGCAGAGCGCCGACGCACTCGGTGTCCCCGGCCGGGATCGGCACGGTGTCCGGAATCGGCGACAGGTCGCCGGACCGTGCGGCCAGTCGACGCTCGTCGGCGGTGAAGAGCAGCCGGTGCAGGGCCCCGCGCGCGGTCGTCGTGCTCGGCGCCCACCACAGGACCACCTGGCTGCGGGCTCGGGTCGCGGCCACGTAGAGCAGTCGAAGATCCTCACCGGCGCCTTCGGAGCGGGACTGCCGATCGCGGCGCGCATAGCCGCGCGCCTGTTTCCCTCCGACGTCGAGATAGCGGCGATCGCCTTCGTGGAACAGGAAGGTGGCCGGATTCGGGTGGCTGGCGCCGTCCCAGCCGAACGGCACGTAGACGATCGGGAACTCGAGTCCCTTGCTCGCGTGGACCGTCATGATCTGGACGGCCTCGGTGTCGCGGTCGAGCCGTCGCGTCGCGTCACGCTGCTGTCCCCACTGCGAACCCTCGTCGATCTGTCGTCCGAGCCAGTCGACCAGCGTGGCGATCCCGGTCGACGACTCGGTGACATGCCGATTGCACAGTTCGGAGATCTGCAGCACGTCGGTGAGCAGACGCTCGCCTCCGTCGACGCCGAGCAATCGCTCCGCGGTGCCGAACTCGCCGAAGAGCCGTGCGGCCATCGCCGCGAACCCGCCGTCGGCGAAGACGCGACCGAGTTCGGCCAGCCGTCCCGACAGCGCGCCGACACCCGTGTCGCCCTGCCGTTCCAGCGTCTGGGCCGACAGTCCGAGGATCGGCGTCAGCGCGGCCAGACGCACGCGTGGCTGGCGGGACGGCGTATCGATGGCGGACAGGACGTACCACCAGTATCGGGCCGCGGGTGTGGCGAAGATGGAGGTGCCCGAGGTGACGACGGAGGCGATGCCCCGTTCGGCGAGGGCACGCTGCAGCGGTGCGATCGTGCGGTTGGCGCGGAGCAGAACAGCGATGTCGCCGGGTTCGACCGACCGGGCGCCGTAGCCGTCGTCGATGGTCACGTCGCCGCCCAGCACACCCGCGATGTCGTCGGCGACGTCGTCGGTGACGCGCTCGCGGACTTCGGCGACCAAGGGAGTGGTGCCGTCCTGCGTCGTGGTGGTGAAGTCGCCGCGCAGGAATCCGCGGATACGGACCGCGGGCGCGCCGTGGATCCGCGATCCGGAACGGCGCGCCCGAACCGGCTGATAGGCGATCTGTCGGTGACCGAGCGTCGCGCCCTCGAAGAGCGCGCCGAGCCCGTCCACCACCGCGGCGTCCGAACGCCAGTTCACGGTCAGCCGCTGCCGCTCGTCTGCCGCCTCGACCGCGTTCAGGTAGCTCAGCACCTCGGCGCCGCGGAAGGCGTAGATCGACTGCTTCGGATCGCCCACCAGCACCAGCGGCAGGTGATCGTGGAAGCATCGCCTGACGATCTCCCACTGCTGAGGATCGGTGTCCTGGAACTCGTCGATGAGCACGGCCGAGAACTGTGCGCGGATCCGGCGGCACGCCTCATCGCCGATCTCGGCGTCGGTGACGATCTCGAACAGCGCCTGCTGCAGATCGTCGTAAGTGCGGACCCTGGCCAGCCGCTTGCGCAGCGCCGTGTGTGCGCGCGCCTGCTGAGCGATCCACACTCGCAGGTCCGATTCCTCGGTCCGCTCGTCCTCCCGGTCGGGAGCCAGTGCCGCAGCGGGATCGCGGACCGCGGCGACGGCGATCTGCTCGGCTTCGGCGTACCCGGGCGCCGAGTCCGGGTCGCCGGCGAAACGCGCGAGGTAAGCGTCTCGCGCGAGCTCGGCGACCATGTCGTCGACGTTCTCGAGGATCGGGAACTGCTGCTGACGGCCACCGAGGAAGCCGAGGACCGAGAGCATTCGATTGCAGAAGGTGTGGGTGGTCGCCATCGTGGCGGCGTCGAAGTCCGACAGGGCGTCCGCGAGCCGTTGACGCCGCCGTGCGACCTCGTCGGCGTCCGCGTCGGCCAGGAAGGCGATCAGATCGTCGCCGGACGTGCGTGCGGTGGCCCGATCGTGCAGCGCGGCGACGCACTCGGTGAGACGAGAATGCGTCCGGTCCCGCAATTCGGCGGAGGCCGCGTTCGAGAACGTCGCCATGAGCAACTCCGACACCGGGACGCCGCCGGCGATGTAGCGCACGGCCAGCGCGACGATCGCGTAGGTCTTGCCGGTGCCCGCGCTGGCCTCGAGGACCAGCGTCCCGGTGGGCAGCGGTCCGGTGAGATCGAAGGCGGTGTCGCTTCCGAGTGCCGTCATCGGTCCTCCTCGTGCGCCAGGAGCGACCCGAACAGGGCCGCGGCGAGTCGGATGTACATGTCGGTCGCGTCGTCGCCGGGCAGCAGACCCGCCACGGACGACAGCGCCTCCGGCTGCGGCACCGCCGCGGCCATCGTCTCGAATCCGACCGCCGCGCCGGGATCCCCGTGGAAGACGAGCCCGGCGTACCGGTTCTGATCGCCGTACGACTTCTTGTACGCCCACTCGGCTCGACGCCGGGCCTTCGCCGGGTCGCCCGACCTGCCGAACTCCGACGCCGCGGCCACCGCGGCATCGAGGGTCAGGCCGATCGGCGCGGTCAGTCCCGCGTCACGGATGGCGACGAGCACCGCCAGCAGGTCCCCTGCGTCGTCAGGGGTGCGGATTCGACTCACCTTGGCCGACGGGTACCGACCGGAGGCACTGCCGACGACGACGGCTTCGGCGACGTCGCGGTCGGAACCGGCCCGGATCGCCAGCAACCGGATCCAGGCCGCGAGGCGATGCTTGGGCCCGAGCCGCGAATAGCTGACGGGCACCAGCCTGCCGGCGAAGACGTCTCCGACCGTCCCGTACACCCGGCGGCCGTCGGGCAGCACCACGCGGACGTCGACGGCGTCGGCGGAATCGTCACGATAGCCGTGTGCGGCAGTCGCCACCGCCTGCGCCTTGTCGCAGATGGGACCGAACTCTCTGGTTCCGAACGCGAAGGGCGGCAGACTGCCGCGCCGCAGTTCGGCTCCCTGCGCGGCGTGCGGATCCGCACCGCTGAGCAGCGCGTCGAGGTAGCGGTTGCCCACGCCCCACCGTTCGAGACCGTCCAACTCCACGGCGAGTTCGTCCCGATGTTCGTCGGCCTGTTCGGGCAGCCCCACGCCGAGACGCTGCCGTGCATGACCTTCCACCGGTGCGGCCAGAAAGCTGATGAGCTCGTCGAGGTCGACGTCGGCATCGCCCGGCGCCCGCGGGAGTCTCTCATCGGCGATCACCGGCAGCGCGGGTCCCCGCTCGCGGCATCGGGTGAGTGCGCTCAGAGCACGGGCGCCCGGAAGCAGGGCCGCGTCGTAGCTGAAGGGCCCGGAACCGTCGTCGACGAAGTTCCGTTCGTCGAACGCGTGCAGGGTGTGCCGGTACAGCACCGGAACCGGATCGCCGACGCCGAGCCCGAGCACCCCGCGCACGGCGTCGAGCAGCTCGGAGACCACCACCGCCGGCGGCGTCCGGGCACCGGTCAGCGCATCGGCGCCGGTGTAGAACACCAGCAGGTGCTCGGTCGCCGCACAGATCGCGTCGAGGAACACCTGGCGGTCTTCGTCGCGCACATTCCGTTCCCCCACCATCGGCGCCACCTGGAGGATGTCGTCGCCGTCGACGGCCCCGGCCCGCGGGTATTGACCGCTGTCCATGCCGAGCACCACGATCACCCGATGCGGCACCGAGCGCATCGGCACCATCGAGCACACGGTCAGCTCGCCGGTGCAGAAGTTCGATCGCGTCGGACGCGCGATGAGCAGCTGCGCCATCAGATCACGCATGTCGGCGAGCTCGAGTTCGGACTCCGGGGTTCCCTCGGGAACCGAGAGCGCATCGGTGAGCATGCCGACGGCTTGCGCCCGCTGCCACTCGGTCTCCGAGTCGGTGTGGGTCAGCAGATCGGCGGCGTGGATCATCGTTCGCAGCCATTGACCGGAGGCATGGGGTTCGGACACGGTCTCAAGCAGTGTGGTCAGGCGCTCGGCGAACTCGGCGAATCTTCCGGCGAGATCGGTGTCCGTCGAATCGATTCCCGACAGTGGCAGAGCGGTGGCGAGCCACTCGTTCTCCGCTTCCTCGGCGACCACGCCCAGCAGGATGCGGTCGAGCCCGGTCCGCACGGTGCCCTGGGGGAAACCGCCGAGCCCGAATCGGCGCCGCTGGGTCTCGTCGACGCCCCACCGGATACCTGAGCGCTGGACCCAGCCGGTGATCGTGTCGACATCGTCGTCGGTGAAGCCGAACCGGCGGCGCACCGGCTCCGTCGCGGCCAGATCGAGCAGATCGCCGGCCCGGACCCGGCCCGCCGCGAGGTCGAGGACGCGGGCGAGCACGTCGAGCACCGCGTTCTGCGCACGGATGCCCCGATCGGCGAGCCGCACGCGCAGCGAGAAGGCCGGATGGTCGCCGACGCGGCTCGACTGCCCGAAGACCCCGCCGATCAGCGGTGCGTACGCCTCCACGTCGGGACACATGATGAGCACATCGCGCGGTTCCAGAGTCGGGTCGGCGTCGAACAGGTGCAGAAGCCGGTCGCGAAGCACCTCCACCTGGCGCTGCGGACCGTGGCAGGCGTGCACCTCGACGCTGCCGTCGGCACCGGGGTCGAGTCCCTCGCCCTCGGCCGGGCGCCCGGGATCGTCGCGCCTGATGCCGTCCTGAAGCGCACCCAGCAGTGTCGCGGGACGACGGTGTTCCGCGGAATGGTGGCGGGTGGCGCCGACCGCGGGCGCCAGCACCTCCTGGAGCTCCTGCACGTCCCGGGACAGGCTCGCCAGCAATGGGTGCCGCACGCGCACCGGTCGGCGTTCGGCGCGCAGCCGTCCACTCCGCTGCGGCCCCGCGGTCTGGACCGCCGACCACAGTTCGGGCGAGGGATGCGGAAGATACAAGCCCACCTCGCGCCGCTCCGACAGCGCCGCGAGCACGCTTCGCAGCGTCTGCGGGATCCGCGTGGCCCCGAACAACGAGAGCCGTTCGGGAAGGTCGACGGCGTCCGCGTCGGCGCGCAGACGGTCCACCACGACCGGCAGTTGCTCCGCCAGATGCGGATGCCCCACCTCCTCGCGGACCAGCCGCCACAGCCACGGCTGCCACCGCAGATGCTCGGCGAGTTCTCCTCCCGCACCGTCCGTGTCGGAGCCGGAGGCCCACTCGGCGATCATCGTCGGCCGCTGCCATCCGTACGAGGTGAACAGTGCGGCGATGGTCGACGCGGTCGAGAGCCGACGTCCGCGATCGGCGCGGGCGTCTCCGGTCCCGAGATGTGTGGCGAGAACGCGGAGCACGGGATCGTCGATGTGGCCGTCCACCACCCGCAGCACCGGCCATCGCAGACGATCGGCGAACCAGCTCTCGGCGGCCTCGGGATCGTCCGACACGCCGTCGAGCACCTGACGCAGCAGGAACGACGGCGAGTCGAAGGCGATGTTCGCGGCGATGCCGTCGCCGCCGCACGAGGTGCCGAGCCGCAGCGACAGCTGCTGCCGGAGCCAGCGTTCCACTCCGCGCTCGGGGACCGCGACGATCTCGGTCCGCATGGGATCGGCCAGCGGCTGGGACAGGGTGTCGGCGAGCGCCTCCACGAGGCATCCCGCCTGCTCGGCGCGGTGCACGGTCAGCACTGGCGACTCTCCCCTCTGCTCAACTGGCGCTACCGGACTGCTCGGCCGTCTGGGACGGTGTCAGCGGCGCCGCCGGAACTCCACTTCCCCGCCGGTGTGTTCGGCGAGCCCCGCACGCACCGCCTCCGGGAGCGGCGCGGGTCGGCCGGTCGCGAGATCCACCACGGCACAGGTGGTCTCGGCGAGCGCAGCGAGTTCGCCGTCCCAGGCGCGGACGCGGTAGCCGTAGTCGAACGACTTCTCGCCGATCCGTGAGATCCAGATCTCGACCTTGGCCGATTCGTGGTGATAGAGGAGCGGAGTGACGAACTCGATCTCCTGCCGCGCGATCAGGAAGCCGAACCGCCGATCGTCCTTCTGGAACCACAGGTGCATGGCCCGGACCCGAGCCTCCTCGAGGATCCGCGCGAACTGCACGTTGTTGATGTGGCTGAGCGGGTCCATGTCACCCCAGCGCAATTGAATCTCGACGACGAACGGTGTGTCGGGCATGCGTGCACCCTATCGCCCACCTCCGACAGTCCGGCCCGCCGGGACGGGTCGGTCGGTGCGCCTCGCCGACGGACCCGAAGTCGCGCCGCGATGTCGGTCGTCGCCGATACACTCCCCACGTGGACATCGGGACTCGACGACTTCGGCTGCGCCCCGTGGCACCTCACGACGCACCGCTGCTGCACGGCCTGGACGCCGACCCGGTGGTGATGGAGTTCGTCACCGGAGGCGAAGCCACTGCGCCGGCGATGATCACCGATTGGGTCATCCCCCGATCCCAGGCGCAGTTCCGCGAATGCGGAACCGGCCTCTGGGTCGCGTTCGACCGCCGAACCCGGCTGTTCACCGGTTGGGTCTGGCTGCGGGCACCCCGGCATTCGGCGGTGCCGGAGCTGGAGCTCAGCTACCGGCTGCGGCGCGAATCGTGGCACCGAGGACTGGCGACCGAGGCGGCGTCCGCACTGATCTCGGTCGCCTTCACCGAGACCGGGACCGAGCGGATCTTCGCCAGCACTCACCCGGACAACATGCGATCGCAGCGGGTGATGCAGAAACTCGGCATGCGTCTGGCGGCCGAACACCTGCGTCGCGAGCAGTTCGACGACGGATTCACCGGTCACGATGTGGAGTACGAGATCTGCCGCGCCGATTGGCTCCGGACCCGCCGGCCCGCAGCCGTCGCACCGTCCGGACCCCGGCACCGTGCGCGCGGCCCCGGCACCGTCGAGATGACCGCCTGATCGTCGCGGACTACCGTGATCGGTCAGGGGCCCGGCATCACCGAGCATCCGCTTCACCTCGTCATGTGAACCCACCACCCAGGAGACATTCAATGACCAGCAGCCCAGCCACCAGCCTGCGGCGCCGCCGACAGGTGGTGATCATCGGCTCCGGTTTCGGCGGTCTGTTCGCGGCACAGCGCCTCAAGAAGGCCGACGTGGACGTGACCCTGATCGCGAAGACCACCCATCACCTGTTTCAGCCGATGCTGTACCAGGTCGCGACCGGCATCATCGCCGAGGGCGAGATCGCCCCGGCCACCCGGGTGGTGCTGCGGAAGCAGAAGAACACCCGGGTCCTCCTGGGCGAGGTGTTCGACATCGATCTCGAGAACCAGGTGGTCCGCTCGCAGTTGCTCGAGCGCGTCACCGAGACCGCCTACGACGACCTGATCATCGCCGCCGGGGCCGACCAGTCGTACTTCGGCAACGATCATTTCGCCGAGTACGCACCCGGCATGAAGACCATCGACCACGCACTGGAACTGCGCGGCCGCATCCTCGGCGCCTTCGAGCAGGCCGAGCTCTCCAACGATCCGGCCGAGCAGAAGAAGCTGCTGACCTTCGTCGTGATCGGTGCGGGCCCGACCGGTGTGGAACTGGCGGGTCAGATCGCCGAGATGAGCGACAAGACGCTCCGCGGCGCGTTCCGCAACATCGATCCGACCGACGCGAACGTCATCCTTCTCGACGCCTCGCCCGCCGTTCTTCCGCCCTTCGGCCCCAAACTCGGCGAGAAGGCGCGACGCAGGCTCGAACGCCTCGGCGTGGACGTGCAACTCGGTGCGATGGTGACCGATCTCGATTACGACGGTCTCACCGTCAAGGAGAAGGACGGCACCACCCGGCGCATCGAGAGCCAGTGCAAGGTGTGGTCGGCCGGTGTGCAGGCCAGTTCGCTCGGCAAGGTGCTGGCCGATCAGTCCGACACCGAACTCGACCGCGCGGGCCGGGTGAAGGTGGGACCGGACCTCACGATCCCCGGTCATCCCAACGTCTTCGTCGTGGGCGACATGATGGCGGTCGACGGCGTCCCCGGAGTCGCGCAGGGCGCGATCCAGGGCGGCCGGTACGCCGCCGACGCGATTCTCGCGGAGATCCGCAAGGGGCAGACGCCCGACCAGCGCAAGCCCTTCAGCTACTTCGACAAGGGCTCGATGGCCACCGTCTCACGCTTCAGCGCCGTGATGCAGGTGCCGATCCCCGGAACCAAGTGGAAGTTCGAGAGCGAGGGTTACATCGCCTGGCTCGGCTGGCTCGCACTCCACTTGGTGTACCTGGTGGGCTTCCGCAACCGGTTGAACACCATCATCAACTGGTTCTTCGCCTTCAACACCCGCGGGCGCACTCAGCTGGCGGTCACCGAGCAGCAGGTGTACGCGCGGACCGCCCTCACCGAACTGTCCTATCTCGAACGGCTCCGGCTGGCCGAGGCCGCCCGCGCCGACGGCGACGGCCCCGAACGGACCGACACTGCCGGCTGACCGATCGTTCCCGTGACCCGGGCCCTCTCGCCGCGGCGAGAGGGCCCGATCGGCATTCTCAGCCCGCGGGTGTCTCGATGTTCTGCAGGCGGACCCGCGACTGCGCGACGAGCCTGCCCGTCTGATCAGTGATGTCGACCTGCCAGAGCTGCTGGCGGCGGCCCCGGTGAATCGGGCTGGTCGACACCGACAGCGTCCCGCTCGACACCGAGCGGAGGAAATCGGTCGAGTTGTTCGCACCGACGGCGGTCCCGCCGAGTCCGCTCTCCTGCAGCCAGCAGAAGGCGCTGATGCTCGCGGCGCTCTCGGCCAGTGCGCAGTACACACCGCCGTGAGTGATGCCGAAGGGCTGATGGTGGATCTCGGAGAGTTCCAGCGTGCCGCGCAGTCCCTCGCCGTCTGCGTGGGTCACGGTGAAGCCGAGGAGTCGGTCGAGGCCTCGGGCCTCGGTCGGGTCGATCGCAATTGACGTCTCTTCCATACGTGAACCCTGCCACTGCCGGCAGGAGAGACGCCAGTGACCCCCGCGCTCCTCATCGAACACGGGGGTCACCGTCGCGGATCGGGGGTCTCTGCAGCCCTCAGGACTCTCACGCGATCCTTGGTGATGAATGTAGGCTAACCTTAGTTTCGTGTCAACACGGTCCGCCGCAGAGCCGACGGGAACTCCTTCCCCGCCTCACGCGTTACACAATCGTGAGCGATGGCGGCCTCGACCGACACGATCCATGACCGGCACGAAGCGGAGAAATCAGGGAGTCGACGTAAGATGAAGAAGATGAATGGATTGGGCGATCTCGAGCGTGCCGTCATGGACACCCTGTGGGCGTCCGCGACGCCACAGACCGTGCGTCAGGTGCATGCCGAACTGGCCAAGAGCCGCACTCTCGCGTACACGACCGTCATGACCGTGCTGCAGCGTCTCACCAAGAAGGGTCTGGTTACCCAGATCCGTGACGACCGCGCACACCAGTACACGGCCACCTCGCCGCGCGAGGACCTCGTGGCCAAGCTGATGGTCGACGCACTCAGTTCCGCCGACGCCCCGGACTCGCGTCACGCGGCCCTCGTCTCGTTCGTCGGACGAGTCGGCGCGGACGAAGCCGCGGCACTGCGCGAAGCTCTCGATGAGCTGGAAACCACGCGCGGCAGCCACAGTTGACTACCCTGACATGAGATCACCGACTCCGACGACCTGGGGAGGGCCATGACGGCGCTGCTGTTCGGCATCCTCACGATCGCCTTGGTCGGACCGATCCCCGCTTCCCTCTCCCGCGCCACCTGGCCGCTCTACGCTCCGCGTGCGGCGATGGCCCTGTGGCAGTCGATCGCCCTCGCAGCCGTGCTGTCGGCATTCAGCACCGGGCTCGCGATCGCCGCCAACCTGCTCTCGCCCGGGCCCAACGGTGCGCCGACCAGCAATCCCATCGAAGAGATCCACCGGCTCGGCTGGTTTCTCTGGACGGTCTACGTCGCGGTCTTCGCGCTGACCCTCCTCATCGGCGCGCGCCTGATGTACACCGTGATCCGCGTCGGCATCCGCACGCGGGCGCGACGCAATGCGCACCGCACGCTCATCGACCTGGTCGACAACGCCGACCGCAGGCTCGCGGCCGGGCGCGACATCCGGATCCTCGACGTCCCCGCGCCGCTCGCCTACTGCCTGCCCGGACTGCGCAGGCGAGTAGTCCTCAGCGAAGGGGTGCTGGCTCGACTCGACGAGCGCGAGCTGACCGCCGTCATCGAACACGAACGCGCACACCTGCGGGCCCGGCACGATCTGGTGCTTGAGGCATTCATCGCGCTGCACGAGGCCTTCCCCCGATTCGTCCGGTCCAAGTCCGCGCTCGGGTCGGTGGAACTGCTGGCCGAGGCCCTGGCCGACGATCAGGCCGCGCGTGCCACCACTCCCACCACTCTCGGCCGCGCACTGGTGGCCTGCGCGGACGCGACCGCACCTCGCGGCGCCATGGCGGTCGGCGGCCCGACCACCCTCGTCCGCGTCCGGCGGCTCTCATACATGCACTCCGCACGCCGCATCTCGGCGACGGCCTACCTGCTCGCCGCGGCCATCCTGGTCGTTCCGACCCTCGCGGTGGCCATCCCCTGGCTCACCGAGCTCAGCCGCCTCATCGCCCACCACTGACGACCGCCGAGACGCTGTGACATGAAAGGTTCCCCGTGCGCTTCCTGGACGGCCACGCACCGCACTACGACCTGACTTACGACGACGTCTTCATCGTTCCGAACCGGTCGTCGGTGGCCTCGCGGTTCGACGTCGACATGTCGACCTCCGACGGCACCGGCACCACCATCCCGCTGGTGGTCGCCAATATGACGGCGATCGCCGGAAAGCGGATGGCCGAGACCGTGGCGCGACGCGGCGGCCTGGTGGTGCTTCCGCAGGACGTGCCGCTCGATGTCGCGGCCCGGACCATCGCCTACGTCAAGAATGCGCACCTGGTGGCCGAGACGCCGGTCACCCTCTGCGCGACCGACGTGATGGCGCATGCGCAGGCACTGATCCCGAAGCGTTCGCACGGCTACGCGGTGGTCCTCGACGGACGTCGGCCGATCGGACTGATCCCACGCGCGGCGCCCGGACACGAGATCGACCTCTTCACCGATGTCGCCTCGGTCGCCGAGCCCGTGCCGGTGACCCTGCCCGCCGAGACCGACCCCCGGCTTGTCTTCGACGCGCTGGTCGAGGCGAACGCCGACCTGGCCGTACTCACCGACGGAGCCGGCGAGCTCGCCGGCGTGCTGACCCGCCTCGGCGCGCTCCGGTCCGGTATCTACCGCCCCAACGTGGACGCCTCGGGCAGGCTCCGGATCGGTGCCGCGGTCGGCATCAACGGGGACGTGGTCGGCAAGGCCCGCGCACTGGTCGAGGCCGGGGCCGACCTGCTCGTCGTCGATACCGCTCACGGACATCAGGAGAAGATGATCAGTGCGCTCGCCGCAATCGCGGGCGCCGATCTCGGCGTCCGGCTGGCCGCGGGGAATGTGGTGTCCGCACAGGGCACGCTCGATCTGATCGAGGCGGGCGCCGACATCGTCAAGGTCGGTGTCGGCCCGGGCGCGATGTGCACCACGCGGATGATGACCGGCGTCGGCCGGCCACAGTTCTCGGCGGTCGCCGAATGCGCCGCCGTCGCACGCGAGCACGGTGCGGCGGTGTGGGCGGACGGCGGCATCCGGCACCCGCGGGACGTGGCGCTGGCGGTGGCGGCCGGCGCATCGAATGCGATGGTCGGTTCCTGGTTCGCCGGAACGTACGAGTCGCCGGGCGACCTGCACGCCGACTCCGCAGGCGAATACAAGGTGAGCTTCGGCATGGCGTCGAAACGCGCCGTCGCCGCGCGTTCGTCCGCCGACGCCGCATACGATCGTGCCCGGAAAGCGCTGTTCGAGGAGGGCATCTCCTCCTCGCGCATCCGTATCGACCCCGACCGCCCCGGAGTAGAGGACTTGATCGACCACATCTGTTCAGGAGTCCGCAGCACCGCGACCTACGCCGGTGCCTCGACTCTGCAGGAATTGCACGACAAGGTGGTACTGGGCGTCCAGTCCGCCGCCGGTTTCGCCGAGGGACGCCCGCTCCCGGGTGGTTGGTGACCCGCGCCGGTGAACGTATTCGTCATCATCGCGAGTCTGGCCGGATTCATCGCGCTGACGCTGGGCACGGCGCTGTTCGTCGCCGGAGAGTTCTCGCTGACCGCGCTCGAACGGTCCACCATCGCGGGCGACGTCGCGCGTCGCGGCGATCGCCGTGCGCGAGCCGTCGACCGAGCGCACCGATCCCTCTCCTTCCAGTTGTCGGGCGCCCAGCTGGGCATCACGATCACAACGCTGATCACCGGTTACATCGCCGAACCGGTGCTGGCGACCCTGTTCGCGCCCGTGCTGGAGGCGATGAGGATTCCGGACGGAGTCGCCGACGGCATCTCCCTGGCGCTGGCCCTGATCATCGCCACCTCGCTCTCGATGGTCCTCGGTGAGCTGATACCGAAGAACCTCGCGATCACCAAGCCGCTGGCGGTCGCGCGCGCCACCGCCACTCCCCTCGCGATGTTCTCCTCGTTCTTCCGGCCGGCGATCAACGGCCTCAACGGCTCGGCGAACGCACTGGTGCGGCGCCTGGGCATCGAGCCCACCGAAGAACTCGGGTCGGCGCGGTCGGCTGCCGAACTCGCCGCGCTGGTGCGCAACTCCGCGCTGCGCGGGGCCCTCGACCCCGACACCGCGACTCTCGTCGACCGGTCGCTGCGTTTCGGCGATCTCACGGCCGCGGACCTGATGACTCCCCGCGTGCGGATCGAATCGCTCGAACCCAACGACTCGGTGCGCGATCTGATCGCCGCCGCTTCCCGGACCGGCCACTCCCGGTTCCTGATCGCCGAAGGCGGCGACCTCGACAACCTCGTCGGCGTCGTCCACATCAAGCAGGCCTTCACCCTGCCGCCGCAGAGCCTCGCGACCACGTCGCTGCGGTCGCTGGCACGCCCGATCACCCGGGTCCCGGACAGCCTCGACGGCGACTCGCTGATGGATCGCATCTCGTCGAACGGCCTCGAGGTCTGCGTGGTCATCGACGAGTACGGCGGCACCGCGGGCCTGGTGACGTCGGAGGACATCGTCGAGGAGATCCTCGGCGACGTCACCGACGAGCACGACGTCGAGGAGTCGGACGTGACTCCGGTCGGCAACGGCTTCCGCTGCTCCGGGCTGCTGCGGCTCGACGAACTGCAGAGCGGCACCGGCTACCGCGCACCCGAGGGGTCGTACGAGACGCTCGGCGGACTGGTGATGTTCTGCCTCGGCCGCATTCCGCGCACCGGCGACATCGTCGACCTTCCGCAGCGCGAGTCGGCCGGCGAGAACTTCCTCGACGAACCCGAACCCCGATGGCGCGCGACCGTGGTGCAGATGGATCAGCGCCGCGTCGACAAGGTGTGGATGACGATCATCGACGGCAGTGCCGAGCCCGGCGGGACGGAGGCGTCCCGTGGGTGACTGGTGGGGAATCCTGCTGACGGTGGTGCTCCTGGCCGCCAACGCCTTCTTCGTCGCCGGCGAGTTCTCGCTCATCGCGGCGCGGCGGGACCGGCTCGTCGCCCTCGAGGAATCGGGAAAGAAGCGTGCCCGCACGGTGATCGAGGCCTCCGAGCATCTGTCGCTGATGCTCGCGGGCTCGCAGCTCGGAATCACGATCTGTTCGATCCTGCTCGGTCGGGTCGCCGAACCGGCCATCGCCCATCTGATCAGCGCACCGCTGGATCTGATGCGCGTGCCGAGTCAGCTGCTGCACCCGATCGCCTTCGCGATCGGTCTGGCGATCGTGGTGATCCTGCACATCCTGCTGGGTGAGATGGTGCCGAAGAACATCGCGCTCGCCGGCCCCGAGACCGTGGCGATGCTGGTGGTTCCGGTGCACCTGGTCTTCATGCGCGTCGCACGGCCGCTGATCTGGTTCTACAACGCGTTGGCGAACATCTCGCTCAGGGCGATGCGCGTCGAGCCCAAGGACGAGTTGGCGACCACGGTCAACGAGGCCGAGCTGGCCGACATGATCGGCGAGTCCCGGGAGCTCGGTCTGCTCGACGCCGACGAGCACGAGCGGCTCACCCGCGCACTGACGACCGTCGAACGGACGGTGGCCGAACTGATGATCCCGCTGAGCACGGTGCGCAGCGTGCGCGTTCAGCTCGACGCATCGACGGGCGGACTCGGTCCCACACTCGGTTCAGTCGAGCGTGCGGTGCGCGAGACGGGTTACTCCCGCTTCCCCGTCCGCGGGTTGGACGGCTCGTTCATCGGCTACCTGCACATCAAGGACGTGCTCGACGACATCCTCGATCCGGCCGTCGGCCCGGAGTCGATCATCGGTGTGGACCAGATCCGGCCGCTGCCGAAGATCGGTTCGGCGACACCGCTGGACGAAGCCACCGTCGTGCTCCGCCGCACCAGCGCCCACCTCGGGGCGGTCGTCGACACGGCGGGCACGATCATCGGGGTTATCGCACTCGCCGACCTCGCGGAGGCCTTCGTCGGCGACCTCCGCGACTCCACGCACCGCATCTGATGCAGCGGCAGGAGACGCTGTCGCGCCCGGAGTGGCAGTCCCGGGCCGACGCCCACCGGGAGCGCGTCGAGACCCTCATCGGTCCGTATCTGCGGATGCGGAACGAAGGACGCAAGCACCCGGTCATCGACTTCCTTTTCACCTACTACTCGGCCCGCCCCGGTCAGGTGCTGCGCTGGCATCCCGGCTACGGTGTGCGGCTGGCCCAGGCCCACCGCTACTCCGGTCTGCGTGGCTACCGCGTCGATGTCGACGGCACCGCAGAGGTGACGCGCGAACATCTCGAGTCCCGGGTCCGGCTGCTCACCGACACCGTCCGCATCACGCGGGCGACGGCGAACCGCGCACCGCGCCTCGGTTGTCTCGGCCTGCACGAGTGGGCGATGGTGTATCGCGCCGACGAGACCCGTCACGAACTGCCGCTCCGGCTCGGCGCGCGCGGCACCGACGCCGTGGTCGAGGAGAGCACACTCGCGTGCACGCACTTCGACGCCTTCCGGTTCTTCACCGCGGACGCGGTCGGGCGCAACGCCACCGCCCTGAGTCGAGCCGGAGCCGTCGACAACGAGCAGCCGGGCTGCCTGCACGCGACGATGGACCTGTACCGCTACTGTCTGCGCCTCACGCCACTGCTCCCGGCGGACCTGCTGGCCGACTGCTTCGAGCTGGCCCTGGACGCGCGGGAACTCGACATGCGAGCCAGTCCGTACGACCTCACCTCGTACGGCTACGCACCGGTGGCCATCGAGACGCCCGAGGGGCGGGCCCGGTACGTCCGCGAGCAGGCGGCTATCGCGCGGCGCGGGCAGGAACTCCGTGAGGCCCTCATCACAACCTGCGACAGCCTTCTCGAATCGGTCGGCCTCGGATAAATACTCGCTGGTAACCCCTTGTAACATGAATGATTGTGGGCGGGCCGCTTCCGGAGTCATCCGGCACGCAGCCGACGTTCCCGCAGTACGCACTCGCAAAGGAAAGGTTGCCATGACCGAACGCGTCACCGTCAACGGATTGCAGGTCGCCGAAGTCCTCTACGACTTCGTCAACAACGAAGCGCTTCCCGGCACGGGTGTAGACGCCGAGAAGTTCTGGGCGGGCGCTGCGGCCGTGATCAACGACCTCGCTCCCCGCAACCGCGAGCTGCTCGCCGTCCGCGACGACCTGCAGGCCAAGATCGACGCCTGGCACCGCGACCACCAGGACTTCGACTTCGACGAGTACAAGGCCTTCCTGACCGAGATCGGCTACCTCGTCCCGGTGCCCGAGGACTTCCAGATCACCACGGAGAACGTCGACGAGGAGATCGCGAACATCCCCGGACCGCAGCTGGTGGTGCCGATTCTCAACGCCCGTTTCGCCCTCAACGCGTCCAACGCGCGCTGGGGCTCGCTGTACGACGCTCTCTACGGCACCGACGCGATCCCGGAGACCGGCGGTGCCGAGAAGGGTTCGTCCTACAACAAGGTCCGCGGTGACAAGGTCATCGCGTTCGCCAAGGCCTTCCTCGACAAGGCCGTGCCGCTGGAGCAGGGCAGCCACGCCGACGTGACCTCGTACACCGTCGTCGACGGCAAGGTCGTCGCCGCGATCGGCGACGCCACCACCACCTTCGCCGACCCGAACGCGTTCGCCGGCTACACCGGCGACGCCGCAGCGCCGTCGGGCATCCTCCTGCGCCACCACGGTCTGCACGTCGAGATCCAGATCGATCCGGAGTCGCCGATCGGCGCCACCGACGCCGCCGGCATCAAGGACGTCGCCGTCGAATCCGCCGTCACGACGATCATGGACTTCGAGGACTCGGTCGCCGCGGTCGACGCCGACGACAAGGTGCTCGGCTACCACAACTGGCTCGGCCTCAACAAGGGCGACCTGGCCGAAGAAGTCAACAAGGGCGGTAAGACCTTCACCCGCACGCTGAACCCGAACCGGGTCTACACCGCGCCCGACGGCACCGGCGAGGTGGAACTGCACGGTCGTTCGCTGCTCTTCGTCCGCAACGTGGGCCATCTGATGACCAACCCCGCCATCCTCGACGCCGACGGCAACGAGGTCCCCGAGGGCATCATGGATGCGCTGATCACCTCGGCGATCGGCATCCACGGTATGAGCGCCGAAGGTCTGCAGAACTCCCGCACCGGCTCGATCTACATCGTGAAGCCGAAGATGCACGGTCCCGACGAGGTCGCCTTCACCAGTGAACTGTTCGGCCGCGTCGAGGACGTCCTCGGCCTGCCGCGCAACACCCTCAAGGTCGGCATCATGGACGAGGAACGCCGCACGTCGGTGAACCTCAAGGCGTCGATCAAGGCGGCCTCCGAGCGCGTGGTGTTCATCAACACCGGTTTCCTCGACCGCACCGGCGACGAGATCCACACCTCGATGGAGGCCGGCCCGTTCGTCCGCAAGGCCGAGATCAAGGGCCAGACCTGGTTCAACGCGTACGAGGACTCGAACGTCGACACCGGTCTGCACGCGGGTCTGCAGCACAAGGCGCAGATCGGCAAGGGCATGTGGGCGATGCCGGATCTGATGGCCGACATGCTGGAGCAGAAGATCGGTCACCCCAACGCCGGTGCCAACACCGCGTGGGTGCCGTCGCCGACCGCCGCCACCCTGCACGCGCTGCACTACCACGAGGTCGACGTCTTCGAGCGTCAGGACGACATCGCCAAGCGCGAACCGGCGTCTGTGGACGACATCCTGACCATCCCGCTGGCGAAGAGCACCGACTGGAGCGAGGAGGAGAAGCGCGAGGAACTCGACAACAACGCGCAGTCGATCCTCGGCTACGTGGTCCGGTGGATCGATCAGGGCGTCGGCTGCTCGAAGGTGCCGGACATCCACGACGTCGCGCTGATGGAGGACCGCGCAACGCTGCGCATCTCCAGCCAGCTGCTCGCCAACTGGCTCCGTCACGGCATCGTCACCGAGGACGAGGTCGTCGCCGCGCTCGAGCGGATGGCACCGGTGGTCGACCGGCAGAACGCCGGCGATCCCGCCTACCGTCCGATGGCGCCGAACTTCGACGGCAACATCGCCTTCCAGGCCGCCAAGGACCTGATCCTCAAGGGCGCGACGCAGCCGAGCGGGTACACCGAACCGCTGCTGCACGCCGCGCGCCGCGAGTACAAGGCAGCCAACGCCTGATATACACGGAAGGTGCAGACCACCGAGCCCGGACCGGATTCTCGGTCCGGGCTCGGTGCATCGGCCCGCTGGACGCGCATCGGCCTGGCATGACACGAATCGCCGGAGGAAGGACGATCAGTGGCGAAGCACAATTCGGGTGGACGCAGTAGGACTTACATCAGCCGACCGCTGCTGGCATTCGTCCTCGCGATCATTCTGATCGCGGGCATCGTCACGGCGTGGCGTCAACTCGGCGATCGAATCGACGACGAACAGCCGGTGGCGGCCGGTGAGTGCCTCGAGGGACCGGCGAAGATCTCCGTTCTGGCCGATCCCGCGATCGCACCGGGTCTGCAGAGAATCGCGCAGGACTACAACAACACCGAGCCGGTGGTCCGCGACCACTGCATCACCGTGGACGTGCGACCCGCCGACGCCCGCGCGACTCTCGAGGGTCTGACCGCCCAGAAGTGGGACGCGCAGACCTACGGTGATTTCCCCGCCGCCTGGGTGCCCGAGTCGTCCATCTGGTCCGCGGCCCTGCAGACCGCGAAGCCCGACGTGCTCCAGGGCAACCCGGAATCGCTCGTGTCGTCGCCGGTCCGGCTGGCGATGGAGCCGGAGATCGCGAAGGCCGCCGACGGCCGCATCGGGTGGTCCGACCTGCCCGCGCAGACCCGCGCCAATTCCCTCTCCGCGTACGGCAGATCGTCGTGGGGCTCGATGCGCATCGCGATGCCCACCGGCCCGCAGTCGGCCGCGACCGCACTGGGAGCCCAAGCAGTCGCGGCCGCGACCGTACCGACCCAGAAGCCGCTCACTCTCCGACAGGCGCAGTCACCCGAGGTGGTCGCCGCGCTCGATCAGCTCATGTCGGCTCCGCCGAAGGTCGGGGACGGCTCCATCGACGCCGCCGTCGACTCGATCGCCGAGACCGGCGATCCCTCCGATGCGCCGGTCCGCGCCGTGTCGGTGACCGAGCAGCACCTCTACATGCTCACCAAGGACGACAAGACCGCCCGGGTCGCGGTGGTCGCGCCGAAGGGCCCGACTCCGTCGGCCGACTATCCGGTGGTGAAACTGTCGGGCCAGTCGGTTCCGGCGCACGTCAGCGATGCCGTCTCTCAGTTCTTCACCTTCGCGCGCAAACCGGCCCAGATGCAGATCCTGACCAAGGCGGGTTTCCGAGGTGCCGGGCCGCTGCCTGCACCGACGCCGACCGTGACCTTCGGCCCGATCGCCGACCCGATGCCGCTCCCCGAGCCCGCGGCCGCGGTCGCGATCAGCAAGGTGGTCTACCCGGCGGCGGCGCCGTAACAGCGGGCACCGGCGCGAAGGGCCTACCGCTTCCGATTCCAGAACTGGTGTGTGAGGCCGCTGCCGGTGGTCACCGACTCGACGTCGAAGCGGTCCTGGAGTTCGGCACAGCCGTCCCAGATCGAGACGCCCGAACCGATCACCACCGGGACGACGACCAGATGCATGAAATCGACCAGGTCGGCGTGCAGGAACTCGCGGACGGACGTGGGTCCGCCACCGAGGCGGACATCGCCGCCGGCGAGTCCGCGCGCGTACTCGAGCGCCTGCGGCGCCGGGGCGTCCACGAAGTGGAAGACGGTGCCGTTCGCGAACTCGATCGGCGGGCGCTCGTGATGCGTCAACACCACCACGGGTGTGCGGAACGGAGGCTCGTCGCCCCACCACCCGCGCCAGCCGTCGTCGGCCCACGGTCCGGTCTGCGGACCGAACTTGCGGCGTCCCATTATCTCGACGCCGATCCCCTGACTCCACGCACTGGTGAACACGTGATCGGCGCGAACCGGCTCGGCGATCGCGTCCACACCCCAGATCACCCGGCCGTCGAAGTGGTCGAACAACCGGGCCGCCTCGCCGATCGGCGCATCGTACGTGACGGTTCCGCCCGCACTGAAACCGTCGAGCGAGACGTTGAGGTTGTGGACACGGACTTTGGACATCGCGAGCCTCCTGTCGGTGCCCGCGAGCCTACTCGCTGAAGGCCTCGATCGGAGGGCAGCTGCAGACGAGGTTTCGGTCGCCGAAGGCTCCGTCGATCCGGCGGACGGCCGGCCACACCTTGGCGCGCGCTCCGGACGACGGGAGACCGTTCGGGTACACGGCGGTGAGCCGGTCGTATCCGTGATTCCACTCGCCCACCAGGCATTCGGCGGTGTGCGGCGCGCCGGCGAGCGGATTGTCCTCGACCGACCAGGTGCCGTCGGCGACCTTGTCGATCTCGCCGCGGATGGCGATCATCGCGTCGATGAAGGCGTCGAGTTCGGCGAGATTCTCGCTCTCGGTGGGCTCCACCATCAGGGTTCCGGCGACGGGGAAGCTCATCGTGGGCGCGTGGAAGCCGTAGTCGGCGAGTCGCTTGGCGACGTCGTCGACCGAGACTCCACTGTCCTTGGTCAGTTCACGCAGGTCCAGGATGCACTCGTGAGCCACCCAGCCGCCCTCTCCGGTGTAGAGCACCGGGTAGTGGTCGCGCAGGCGACGCGCGATGTAGTTGGCGGAGGCGATCGCGGTCAGCGTGGCGGTCCGCAGTCCCTGGGCACCCATCATGGCGATGTACGCGTAGGTGATCGGCAGGATCGACGCCGAACCGTACGGCGCCGCCGAGATCGCGACGCCGGTCTGCGGAAGTTCGGAGGCCAGCGGGCTGCTCGGCAGGAACGGCGCCAGATGCTCGCGCACCGCGACCGGTCCGACGCCCGGGCCGCCGCCGCCGTGCGGAATGCAGAACGTCTTGTGCAGATTCAGATGCGAGACGTCGCCCCCGAACCGGCCCGGCCGGGCCAGGCCGACGAGCGCGTTGAGATTGGCGCCGTCCACGTACACCTGGCCGCCGGCCTCGTGCACCGCGTCGCAGATGTCGGTGACCTCGTGCTCGAACACGCCGTGGGTGGACGGGTAGGTGATCATGATGCCCGCCAACTCGTCGCGGTGCTTCTCGATCTTCGCGCGCAGATCGTCGATGTCGACGTCCCCGGTGTCACGGCTGGCCACCACCACCACGCGCAGCCCGGCCATGACGGCCGACGCCGCATTGGTTCCGTGAGCACTGGAGGGGATGAGGCAGACGTCGCGTGCGTCGTCGCCGCGCGAGAGATGGTAACGGCGAATCGCGAGCAGACCCGCGTACTCGCCCTGCGAGCCGGCATTGGGCTGCAGGCTCACGCGGTCGTAACCGGTGACGGCCACCAGCCAGTTCTCCAGCCGAGCGATCAGCTCGCGGATGCCCTCGCTGTCGGAGAGCGGGGCGAACGGGTGCAGGCCGCCGATCTCCGGCCAGGTGATCGGCTCCATCTCGGTGGTCGCGTTCAGCTTCATCGTGCACGAGCCCAGGGGGATCATGCTGCGGTCGAGAGCGATGTCCTTGTCGGAGAGCATCCGCAGGTAGCGCAGCATCGCGGTCTCGGTCCGGTGCAGGTGGAAGGCCGGATGCGTCAGATATTCGCTGCTGCGGTTCGCGATCGGGGCACTGAACTGCGTCGCCGCGGCACCCGCGGCGCCGAAGGCGTCCAGGACGGCATCGATGTCGGCGGCGGTGGTGGTCTCATCGCACGCGACGCCCACGCGGTCGGCGTCGATCAACCGCAGGTTGATGCCGTGGCGCGACTTGGCCGCGTCGACGATCTCCGCGGCCCTGCCGTCGGCCCGCACGGTGAGGGTGTCGAAGAACGAGGCGTGCTCCACACCGAATCCACCGCCCGCGAGGCGATCGGCGAGGTCTGCGGCGTGCCCGTGCACCCGCTCGGCGATCGCCTTGAGCCCGGACGGGCCGTGGTAGGAGGCGTACATCGCGGCGATGATGGCGAGCAGCACCTGCGCCGTGCAGATGTTGCTGGTCGCCTTCTCGCGTCGGATGTGCTGCTCGCGGGTCTGAAGTGCCAGGCGGTACGCGAGGTTGCCGTCCGCGTCCTTGGAGACGCCGACGAGGCGCCCCGGAAGCTGACGAGTGCGTTTGGTGTGCACCGCCAGGTAGCCGGCGTGCGGTCCACCGAAGCCCATCGGGACACCGAAGCGCTGTGTGGTGCCGAAGCACGCATCCGCGCCGAGCTCTCCCGGAGGGGTGATGAGAGTGGCGGCCAGCAGGTCGACGCCTGCGGCGATCAGCGCACCTCGCGCATGCGCCGCCTCGATGACCGGGCCGAGATCGGTGATCCGGCCGCTCGCACCGGGCGTCTGCACGATGACTCCGAAGAACTCGCCCTCGGGAAGCCCCGCGTCCGGCGCCGACCCATCGAGCTCGGCTTCGACCACCTCGATGCCTAGCGGCGTCGCACGGGTCTCGATCACCGCACGCGTCTGCGGGAAGAGGTCGGAGTCGACGACCACGCGGTTCGACTTCGACTTACCGGCGCGGCGCAGCAGCGTCATCGCCTCGGCGGCCGCGGTCGCCTCATCCAGCATTGAGGCGTTCGCCACCTCCATGCCGGTCAGATCGCACACCATGGTCTGGAAGTTGAGCAGCGCTTCGAGCCGACCCTGGCTGATCTCCGGCTGGTACGGGGTGTAGGCGGTGTACCACGCCGGGTTCTCCAGGATGTTGCGCTTGATGACTCCGGGCGTGTGTGTGTCGTAGTAACCGAGACCGATCATCGATCGGGCGACCACATTGCGATTCGCGAGTTCGCGCATCGCCGCGGTCGCCTGCGCCTCCGTCAGCGGAGCGGGCAGGGCGTCCAGTCCCGGAGCGAATCCGTTCGTGTCCGCGCCGTCGGCGATCGACGCGGGAACCACCTTCGCGGCGATCTCGTCCAGGGATCCGACGCCGAGGACGTCGAGGATGACAGCCAGTTCGTCGGCGTCGGGGCCGAGGTGACGCTGGGAGAACTCAGAAGCGGGGGTCGACAAGAGGGCACCTTGATCTTCTCGGTCCGGCCGCGCCGGACTGGTCCCTCCCCCTCTGTCATGCCGCACGAACGCAGCGCCTGAGAGATTCGGCAGCGGCGGACCGATGCCTTTCACCGTGGGCGGGCGGGTGCGCGCACCCGCCACTTTCCAGAGACGTCGTCAGCAGCCACGGTCCCGGGTGCCTGAGAGTTTGACGGAGAGGTGTTGCTCCTTCGGCGGTTGCCCGGATGTCCCGGACGACGCTCTCCCGCAGCGTAGCGACGCACCGACAGGGTACCAAGAGTCGGGCGCGAATCACGGTCCGGCGTGTGGACCGTCACGCGGGACTGCCGACGTGGCCTATCCGGTGCGCCGGGTGCGGTTCTTGCGACGGGCCGCCAACTCGTCTTCGGGCGACGATTCGCTGACACCGTCGTCGGCACGCTCCCCCGGGAAGTCCGCGATGGTTCCGGTGAGTTCGCGCATGGCGCCCGACACGGCGATGCCGAACACGCCCTGTCCGCCCTGGAGGAGGTCGACGACCTCTTCGGCGGAGGTGCACTCGTAGACCGTGGTGCCGTCCGAGAACAGGGTGATCCGGGCGAGGTCCTCGACGCCGCGCTTACGAAGGTGGTCGACCGCCACTCGGATGTTCTGCAGCGAGATGCCGGTGTCGAGCAGCCGCTTCACGATCTTGAGAACGAGGATGTCTTTGAAGGAGTAGAGACGCTGGCTTCCCGAGCCGGCCGCGCCCCGGATCGACGGCACCACGAGCGAGGTGCGAGCCCAGTAGTCGAGCTGTCGGTAGGTGATCCCCGCGATCTGGCAGGCGCTCGGCACGCGGTAACCGACCAACTCGTCGGGCACCGTGTCGTTGGGGAACAATCCCGGAGCGATGTCATCCAGGCCGCCTTGTACCGGCATCGCACTCACCGATTCCGCATCGGCGGACGGGTGGTCGCCGGACTGCAGATCTGACGGATGATCGCCCACGGTAGCTCCCTTACACAAGACTCGGGCCGGCGGAACTCTCGTATCGAGCGTACTCCCGACCGCTGACAAAGTGTTCGTCAACGCTCACGGTGACGATGCTGGGATAAAACTATGGACTCCGCGGCACGCAATCAACGCGACTCGCGGTAAACCTCAACCTAAACTTCAGGTGTAGACAAACGGTGATGACGAAGAGACGGATTCGTTACCGTGTCGGGCGGCGCGCCGCCCCGGAATCCGACGTCGCATCGGGTTCGGCGACGAGCCCGTAGGGTCAGGACCCCGACTCGGGACCGAGGAAGTCCTCGGGCGAGACCTGGTCGAGGAACTCGCGAAACGCCTCCACCTCGTCCTCGCTCGCACCATCCGCGGCCTCCGCGGAGGGCTCGCCGTCCTCGTCGGGCATCAGCATCCCGGCGTCGTCGAGGACGTCGTCGGCGGCGATGATCGGCGCACCGCAACGCATGGCGACCGCGATCGCATCCGACGGACGGGCCTCGACGACCACCTCGCCGTCGAAGACCATCTCTGCGTAGAAGGTGCCCTCCTGCATGTCGACGATCCGAACCTGCTGAAGGGAACGGCCGAAGGCCTCACAGAGATTGACCACGAGATCGTGAGTGAGCGGGCGGGGCGGCTCCACGCCCCGCTGCTGCAGCGCGATGGAGGCGGCCTCGCTCTGGCCGATCCAGATCGGCAGATACCTGGCGCCGCTCACCTCGCGCAGCAGCAGGACCGGTTGGTTCTGTGGAGGCTCCACTCGGATACCCACGACACGCATCTCACCCATGGTCTCGCCTCCTGATCTCTTGAAATACAGGTTACGCGGCTACCGGTCAGTCGAGGGCGCCGCGAACGGCGGCCTTGACCAACTGCGTATGCAGCGTCACCGACAGTGCCGCCATCTCACGGACCAGTTCCTCGGCACGGTCGCGCGCACCGGTGCCCTTGCCCTTCGCGATGGGGCCGGCGATCTGTGCGACCAACCCGGCCTCGCGGTCGGCACTGACCTTGAACGCACGCAGGTGGCGCGTCTCGAGCCCGAAGTTGGCCAGCGCCGCAGCAGCCTCCACCAGGCGCACGGCGTCTTCGTCGAAGAAGCCGCCGGGGCCCGCAGAGAGGAGTCCATTGCGCACGAGCTCGGAGATGAACGCCGAGTCGACGCCGGTCCGTTCGATGAGCGTCTCCCGATCCACCCGGCCGCCGCGCGAGCTGAAATCAGTCGCCGGGGCCACCGCACTGCGCGCCGACGACAGCAGTCGCGGGCCCGCGCCGCCGGCGGCCGCGTCGATCTCGTCGAGCTGCTCGCGGATCACCTTCAACGGCAGATACCGATCACGCTGAGCGGTGAGCACGAACCGCAGCCGCTCGCAGTCCTGATCGCTGAATCGGCGATAACCGGACGGCGCACGATCGGGAGTCACCAGACCCTCGGTTTCGAGGAACCGAATCTTCGAGATCGTGACGTCGGGGAACTCTTCTCGCAGCACCGCGAGCACAGCACCGATCGACATCGTGCGGTCGCTCGCGGCGGACGCGCGCGCAGCAGACGAGGTCACGACTGCGTGGCACCTGCCTCACCGGCGCGCGGGCCGGACAGGAACACCAGACGGAACTTGCCGATCTGCACTTCGTCCCCGCTCGTGAGGGTCGCGGTGTCGACCGGCTCGCGGTTGACGTAGGTGCCGTTCAGGCTGCCCACATCGACCACCTGGAAGTCGTCGCCGTTGCTCCGGAACTCGGCGTGCCTGCGGCTCACCGTCACGTCATCGAGGAAGATGTCGCTGTCGGGGTGACGGCCGGCCGACGTGGTCGGCTGGTCGAGCAGGAACCGCGACCCTGCGTTCGGTCCCCGCTTCACGACCAGCAGCGCCGTTCCCGGCGACAGCCGCTCGACACCGGTATCGGCCGGCTCGTTCGACGCCGCGGGGGCGTCTACTTCCTTGATGAAGTCCTCGCGGAAGACCGAAGTCGTCTCCACGGGCGCTTCAAAGCCGTTGTCGTTACCGCTCACCACATCTCCTTCATCGTCAACGCACCCCGCCGTGACTCAAGACTCGCGACGCCCCCTGGTGGGGCATGCCGCAGGTCAGCCGAGGTACCTGCGCGAACTCCAATTGTCCGGGGGTACCGCACCTTTGGGCTCACTCGCTGTTACACATGCATCGGACCATCTCGTCGTTGAGATGTGCGTCTGCGAGGCAGGAACCTTCTTAAGTGAACCTACCGTCTTTGTCCGAACGCCGCCCGGGGTCGGGGACGTTTGGCGTACTGGAAATCATATCGACCCGGTCCGCGGTGCGGGCACGAGTCGCCTCCGGAAAGCCCGGTCGTCAGCTGGCGGTCAGCCGCTGATAACCGCCCGGTAGCCTTCCGCGTCGAGCAGACCGGCGAGAATCTGGTCCAGGTCGGCGTCGTCGCCGACCGTGATCTCGACCAGCCAGCCGTCCTCGTACGGGGACGAATTGACCAGCTCGGGAGCACCGTCGAGAGCCTCGTTGGCAGCGGCGACGGTACCGTCGAGCGGACCGAAGATGTCCGAGACGCTCTTGGTCGATTCGACCTCGGCGAACGACTCGCCCGTCTCGACGTCCGAGTCCACCTCCGGAAGCTGAACGAAGACCACGTCGCCGAGCGCGTCCTGCGCGAAATCGGTGATCCCCACTCGGACGGTCTTGTCACCGACCTTGCGGATCCACTCGTGCTCGTCGGTGTAACGCAGCTCTGCGGGGATCTTGGTGTCGCTCACGTTGCGGCCTCTCTCAGGAACTGTCGGAAGACTTGGACTCACCCTCGCCCGCCGCTCCGTTGCGGCCGCGAGGCGCTCCATGACTTTATCGTGACGAGCCGCCGGATCGCGCATCAGCCCGACCGAGCGAGCGATGCGTGATCAGCCTGTGACCGACCTGGGCGGCATCGTCCGCACCACGGCGACGGTCTGAATCCAGTACAGGACCAGCGACCACAGATACAGGCCGACGCCCCAGATCAGGAAGGCCCAGCCGATCGGATGGCACACCGTGCCCACCACACCGTCGATCTGACCGGCGAGAAGCCACGGGAAGGCGCTCATCAGCGCGAAGGTGGCGGCCTTGCCGACGTAGAGGGTCGGCAGGGCCGTCACGCCCCTCGATTTGAGCAGCGGCGCCGTGGCGAAGAGCAGCAGATCGCGGCCGACGATCAGTCCGATGAGCCACCAGGGAACGAAGTCGCGGATACCGAAGCAGATCGGGATCACGATCACGTACAGGCGATCGGCCGCCGGATCGAGCAGCGCGCCGAGCTTAGACGACTGTCCGAGCCAGCGCGCGAGCTTCCCGTCGAGCCAGTCGGTGAGGCCCGAGACGAAGAGCACCGCGAAAGCCCAGGCGGCCGACTCCTCCACGAGCAGCAGCCAGATGAAGACCGGGATCAGGAGCAGACGCAGCACGCTGAGGGCATTGGGCACCGTCCACACGGCGTCACTCCGTTCGGCTCGCGGTGCCTCGCGCGAGTCCTGCGGCCGCGGCCGAGTCATCGGAAGATGCCGACGATGCCCTGAATCGCCTGCGCACCGGCGGATGCGAAGTGATTCTCGTGAACCAGGTAGGTCCACGTCATCGTCGAGCGATGCAGTCCTTCCAAGCCGAGGTCGACGCCGTCGGCGGTGATGCGGGCGTCCACGAAGGTCTTGCGCGCCGCCTCCATCGCCTCGTCGGCGAGCTTGGCGAACTCGGCGAAGATCAGCTTGTGGAACTCCTCGAGCGGGCTCTGCGCGCCCAATGCCCGCAGGTGGATGCTGGCCTGCACGTCAGCGATGTACGCGAGGTGATCGGCCCACGCGCGGTCGAGGTGGTACAGCACGATCTGCCGCGCGGCCTCCGCCAGGACCTCGTCGTCGACGTCCGCCGACAGGCTCTCGTACCGCTCGGGCTCGGACTCCTTGAGGTCGGTCAGGGCTTGATCGGTGGTCAGTACCGCCATCCGCCGCCGGACGATCGCGTTGCGCTGCTCGTTGACCTGCTTGTTGTACTCCCACGTGTTGCTGTGGAGTTGCAGCATCGCGCCTTCGGCGATCTTCTGGGCGTTCTCGACGCTCTCGACTCCCTTGGCTCCCATCGACCCGTCCGAGGAGATCGGCTGCTGCTCACGCTGGTGCGTGAGGTTCTTGGTGACGAGCGGATCCTCCAGGCTCGAGAAGAAGACCGATCGGCCGGGATCGCCCTGCCGCCCCGCACGGCCGCGCAGCTGGTTGTCGAGCCGCTCGGTGTCGTAGCGTCCGGTGCCGACCACGCAGAGTCCGCCGAGCTCGATCACCTCCTCGCGGGCGGCCTCGTCACCGCTGGAGCCGCCGAGCCGGATGTCGGTGCCGCGGCCGGCCATCTGCGTGGAGACCGTGACGGCTGATCTACGGCCCGCCTCGGCGATGATCGCCGCCTCTTCGGCGTCGTTCTTCGCATTGAGCACCACCGACGGAACTCCCGCCCGCTCCAGGAAGTACGCGAGCTCCTCCGACTGCGCCACGTCGTGCGTGCCGATCAGGATCGGCTGTCCGGTCGCGTGGATCTCGGAGACGAACTCGACGACCGCCTCCACCTTGTGCGCCTTGGTGTCGTAGACGCGATCGGGCTCGTCGACGCGGATGTTGGGGGCGTTCGGCGGAATCTGCGATACATGCAGATCGTAGAACTGCCGGAACTGCTCACCCGCCGCGATCGCCGTGCCGGTCATGCCCGCGACGCGCGGGTACCGGCCGATCAGCGCCTGAACGGTGATCGTGTCGATCACCTCGCCCGCCTGGGTGGGGTTGAGGCCCTCCTTGTACTCAACCGCGGCCTGGACACCGTCCGGCCAGCGCTGCAGCCGCGCCACTCGGCCGCGGGAGGCGTTGATCAGATGCACGCCGCCGTCGCGCACGATGTAATCGACGTCGCGTTCGAGCAGGTAGTAGGCGTAGAGCGCGACGTTCACGTGCACCAACGTGCTCGAGACATGTTCCTCGTCGTAGAGGTTGATGCCGCCAAGCGTGGACTCGACGAACTGGGCGCCCTCCTCGGTCAGCGAGACGTTCTTACCGTCCTGGTCGAGTTCGTAGTGCTTCGACTTGAGGTGGGACACCACCTCGTGGATCGCCTTGTTCGGGATCTCCGCGTCGGTCGAGCCGGCGAGGATGAGCGGAACCAGTGCCTCGTCGACCAGCACCGAATCGGCCTCGTCGACGATCACCACGTCGGGTTCGGGTGCGACGAGTTCGTCCGCGTGCAGCGCGAGGTGGTCGCGCAGGACGTCGAACCCGATCTCGTTGACCGAGGCGTAGGTGACGTCGGCGTCGTACGCCGCCTGCCGCTCCTCGCGGGTGGAGTGCTCGTTGATCGAGGCGACCGAGATCCCGAAGACGTCGTACAGCGGCTTCATCCACTTCGCGTCACGATCGGCGAGATAGTCGTTGACCGAGACCACGTGCACCTGATGACCGTCGAGCGCGTAGCCGATCGCCGCGATGGCGCCCGCGAGGGTCTTGCCCTCGCCGGTCGCCATCTCGACGACGTCGCCCTCGAGCATGCGCAGCGCACCCTGCAACTGCACGTCGAAGGGCTTCATGTCGAGCTTGCGGTCGCCGGCTTCGCGCACCAGCGCCAGGAACTTCGCGCGGTCGCCGACCACCGACATGTCGAGTTCGGCTGCGGCGCCCGCGAACTCACCGTCCCCGAGCCCCGCGGCCCACTCGTCGTGTTCAGCGGACTCCTCGATCATCGTCAGCGACTGCGACTGGTTGCGAGAGGTCTGCGCACCCAGCATGCGCCACATCGCGTTGGTGAGTCTTCCCACGTGCTTCCTGTTCCTCGAACTCCGGACTGCAGAGACCTCGGTGCGCGTCGCGACGCCGGGGTCGATCGTGATCTACCGTACGCGGCGCTGCGCTACCGTGGCGCACATGATCATCGGACGCCGGACGCGTTGGCGGGTGCTGGCAGCTATGGGCGCGATCGTCGCCGGTACGTCGAGTCTGGCGGGCTGCGGGGACCGTTCGTCCACGCCCGACGCCGACCCCGCAAAGCTGGTCGGGAAGACGTATCTGTCCACGGAGGTCCAGGGCCCGCAGATTCCGGGCGGAGGACCGCTGCTGCTCGCCTTCGGCAAGGGCACCATCAGTGCGAACGCCGGATGCAACGGGCACGGCGGCGCCGTCGCGTTCACCGGCGGCGTGCTCACGACCGGGAATCTGGTCGGCACGATGATGGCGTGTCCGCCGCCACGCGACGGCGCCGACCGATGGGTCACGGACCTGTTCGGCTCACCCCTGTCGTGGCATCTGGACGGTACGACGCTCACTCTGCAACGCGGCGATCGGAAGGTGATGCTCGCCGAACGGCGCGAGCGTCCCGTCGTCGGCACCCGATGGCGGGTCAGCGCGCTCGTCACCGACGCCGCGGTCTCGACCTCTGCCGCACTCGAGAACAGCAAGCCGTACTTCGAGATCGCGGGCGACGGCGCGTTCGCGGGCAGCACGGGCTGCAACAGGATGACCGGGCGGGCGCGCGTCGACGGAGACCGGATCCACCTGTCGCCGATCGCGACCACCCGCCGGGCGTGCGATCCGGAGACCGCGGACGTCGAGCGCACGGTGCTCGCAGCGCTCCGGGACGAGGTGATCGTGGAGGTCGACGGCGACGAGATGCGGCTGACCAACGCGGCGAACCGTGCCGTCGGGCTGCGGCTGACGGCGTCGGGCATCGCGTAGCGCGTCCTGTCGGCGGTCCGCGGCCGCGGCCCCTACACTGCGTCTATGCCGAAGAAGAGCGGGCGGCCGCCCAAGCTGCCGAAGGACATCTACGAGGCCGAGCTGTTCCGCCTGCAGACCGAACTCGTGACCCTGCAGGAGTGGGTGCGGGCCACCGGAGCCCGCGTGGTGGTGGTCTTCGAGGGCCGGGACGCCGCAGGCAAGGGCGGAGCGATCAAACGCATCAGCGAGTACCTGAGCCCGCGGATCTGCCGGGTGGCGGCGCTGCCCGCACCCACCGATCGGGAACGGGGACAGTGGTACTACCAGCGATACGTCGCACATCTGCCCGCACCCGGTGAGATCGTCCTCTTCGACCGCTCCTGGTACAACCGGGCCGGTGTCGAGAAGGTGATGGGCTTCTGCACGCCCGAAGAGCACACCCGGTTCCTCCGGCAGACACCGATCTTCGAGCAGATGCTCATCGACGACGGGATCATCCTCCGCAAGTACTGGTTCTCGGTGTCGAATGAGGAACAGCTCCGCCGATTCCGCGCCCGCCGCGACGATCCGGTGCGCCAGTGGAAGCTGAGTCCGATGGATCTCGAGTCGGTGTACCGCTGGGAGGAGTACTCCCGGGCCAAGGACGAGATGATGGTGCACACCGACACCTCGAGCAGTCCGTGGTATGTGGTCGAGTCCGACCAGAAGCGCAACGCCCGGCTCAATATGATCTCCCACCTGCTCTCCACCATCGACTACGAACCCGTCCAGCGGGCGGAGGTGAAGCTGCCCAAGAAGCCGATCGAGTCGGGCAACTATCATCGGCCGCCGCGGTCGTTGTCGAAGTTCGTGCCCGATCACGTGGCCGCTCTCATCGGCGACCGGGAGTCCTGATTCCGCCGTGTCCGTCCTGAACCTCCTCGCGTCCCGGCTGCCGGTCGGAGCGCGCGAGGTGGTGTACCTGGTGAGCGTCGCCGGCTTTCCCAATCTCGGCGACGAACTCATCGCCGAGGCCTGGCTCCGGCATCTGGCGGCGCGGCGACCGGCCGCGGTGGTCGTGGTCGATTCGCCTCGGCCCGGGCAGGCGGCGCTGCTGCTCCAGCACGCCAATCCCGCCGCCGTGTTCGTCGACACGCTGTGGCGCCGGGTCTTCGCACCAGGCGACGGCCACCGCTCCGATCCGGTCGACGACCTGCATCGGTCCGCCGGCTCCGATCCCGGGGCCCGACTGCTGCTGCGGGCGGGGACCGTCCACATCGTCGGCGGCGGCTTCCTCAACGGCCTGTGGCCGCATCACCTCGCGCTGGTCTCCGCCGTCGCCGTGGTGACGCGGTCCACCGGCGGACGGGCGGTGGCCAGCGGTGCCGGTCTGACACCGGGTTTCGCAGGTCCCGACGCCGAGGATTTCCGCGCTGCCATCGACGGCTTCGACGTCTTCGACGTTCGCGACGCGCCCAGCGCGGAGTACCTCGGGCCGGTCCGCGGTGCATCGTTCACCGGCGACGACGCGTGGCTGTCGGCCGCGGTGGCCCGCCCCGAACCCGGCCCGCCGGAAGAGGCGGGCGTGGTGGTGTGCGCACAGGGCGATCTGACCGACGACTTCTCGTGGCGCGGTGACCGCGGCGTGACCGCTGTAGCGCGATTCATCGAGGCGACGCTCGACGAATGGGCTGTCGCCGGCCCCGAGGTGGTGATCGCCGAGTGCAATCCCGGCATCGACGCGGTGGTCGCGAACCGCCTGGGCGCCCGGCTCGATGGCGCCGAGCGGCTGTCGTTCCAGCAGGTCTGGGCGTCGGGGCTGCCCACGGGCCGGGGACGAACGTGGGTGTCGACTCGTTTCCACCCGCACCTGATCGCGGCTTCGGCCGGAGATTCGGGCGTCGCGGTGATCGCCAAGCCCGACTACTACGGCACCAAGCACGCCTCGCTGTCGGAGGCCGGTTCGGCGTGGACCGTCGTCGGTCCGGACTGCGACGTTCCCCCGCGGCCCTGCGCCGGCGGCTTCTCCCCCGCCGCCGTGGCCACGAATCGGTCTCGCAAGGCCGCGCTGGCGCACCGGCTGTACCCGCCGGGAACCGGCTTGCGCTGATCGGAAGATGCCGTAGAGTCGGCAACCCTATGTGGATAGGTTCTCTCGAATTCGATTTCCTGCTCGGCGACGTTCACTCGTTGAAGGGCAAACGCTCCGTCATCCGGCCGTTGATCGCCGAGATCCGCCGGCGGTACGACGTCTCGGTGGCCGAGGTGGATCATCGAGACGTCCACCGGCGGACCCTCATCGGGGTCGCGGCGGTCAGCGGCGACGCCGCGCACGTCACCGAGGTGCTCGACGCCGTCGAACGGTTCGGCGCCGCCCGGCCCGAGGTGGAACTCCTGTCGGTCCGTCGCCGGATGGTCTCGACCGACGACCTGTGAACCGTCCGCCCGGTGACGCTGTGGGCCGGTGACCCGGTCGCGTTCAGTCCGATGCGACGCAGAATTGATTGCCGTCCGGATCGGCCAGCGTGGTCCAGGCGAACCCGTCGCCCATGCTGCGCTCCGCCACCAGGGTCGCACCGGCGGCGATGAGACGCTCCACCTCCGCGGTCCTGTCGTCGGCACGCAGATCGAGGTGGATCCGGTTCTTGCCGGGGGTGGGGTCGGCGACCTTCTGGAAGGCGATCATCGGTCGGCCCGCCCCCAGCGCAACCGTCACGAACCAGCCCTCGTTCTCCTCCGCGATCTCGCCGCCGAGCGCCTCCGCCGCTGGTCAGCGGCCGAATCCCGCATCGCGCAGCGCCTGCGCCATCGATCCGCCGGCCGGCCGGTCGTCCCGCCGGGAACCGCCCCGGCCCTGACCGGCAGCGCCGCGCGGGCCGCCTCCGCGGCCCTTTCCGCCCCGGTTGTTGTCGCTGCCCCGATTGTCGTTGCCCCGGTTGTCGCCGCCCCCGCGTCTGCGACCACCGCCGCGCGGACCGGCGTCGGCCTCGTCGTTCAGTCGCAGCGACAAACCGATCCGCTGCCGGTCGACGTCCACCTCGAGCACTTTCACCTTCACGATCTGGCCCGAGCGAACCACCTCGTGCGGGTCGGAGACGTACCGGTCGGCCATCGCCGAGACGTGGACGAGTCCGTCCTGGTGCACGCCCACGTCCACGAAGGCACCGAATGCCGCGACATTCGTGACGACGCCTTCGAGCACCATGCCGGGCCGCAGATCGGACACCTTCTCGACTCCGCTCGCGAAGGTCGCGGTGGTGAACGCCGGCCGCGGGTCGCGGCCGGGCTTCTCCAGTTCGGCGAGGATGTCGGTGACGGTGGGGACACCGAACGTGTCGTCGGCGAACTCCGCGGGCTTGAGGGTGCGCAGCGTCGTGCTGTCACCGATGAGCTCGGTGAGTTCGCGACCGCTGCGGTCGAGGATCTTGCGCACCACCGGGTACGCCTCCGGATGCACGCCGGAGGCGTCCAGCGGATCGTCGCCGCCGCGGATGCGCAGGAAGCCGGCGCACTGCTCGAACGCCTTCGGACCCAGACGGGGGACGTCGAGCAGACCGGTCCGGCTTCGGAACGCACCCGTCCGGTCTCGGTGAGCCACGATTCCGGCGGCGAGTGTGGGGGTGATCCCCGAGACGCGCGAGAGCAACGGAACCGACGCGGTGTTGAGATCGACGCCGACGGCGTTCACCGCATCCTCCACGACCGCGTCGAGGCTGCGCGCGAGGTTGGTCGCCGAGACGTCGTGTTGGTACTGACCCACGCCGATCGACTTGGGATCGATCTTGACCAGCTCGGCCAGCGGATCCTGGAGGCGACGCGCGATGGAGACCGCGCCGCGGATCGAGACGTCGAGCTGCGGGAGCTCCTGGGAGGCGTACTCGGACGCAGAGTACACCGATGCGCCCGCCTCCGACACGACGGCCTTGACCGGCGGCCGGGCGCCGGACTTCTTGATGTCCGAGAGCAGCTCGCCCGCGAGCTGATCGGTCTCGCGCGAGGCCGTTCCGTTGCCGATCGCGATCAGTTCCACCCCGTGGCGCGCGATCAGCGCGGCCAGCGTGGCTTTGGCCTGATCCCATTGCTGCTGCGGCTTGTGCGGGAAGATCGCGCAGTGGTCCACCACCTTGCCGGTCGCGTCGACCACCGCCACCTTCACGCCGGTCCGGTACCCGGGATCGAGGCCGAGAGTGGTGCGCGTCCCGGCGGGAGCCGCCAGGAGCAGATCCTTGAGGTTGGTCGCGAAGACGGCGACCGCGTCGTCCTCGGCCCGGCTCCGGAGCTTCATCCGCGCGTCGATCGTCGCGGTGATCATGAGCTTGGTCCGCCACGCCCAGCGAACCGTAGCGGTGAGCCAGTCGGTGGCCGCACCCGGATGCGACTGGTCGACGCCCAGGGTCGCTGCGACCATCGCCTGGTACGGCTCGTCGTCGCCACCGTCGAAGGTCAGGCTCAGGACCTCCTCCTTCTCGCCGCGCAATACGGCGAGCACGCGGTGGGACGGCATCGCGTCGAGCGGTTCGGCGAAGTCGAAGTAGTCGCGGAACTTCTGCGCGGCGGCATCGGTCTCGGCACCGGGCCGGACCTGAGTCCGGAGCGAGCCGTCGGCCCAGAACTTCTCGCGGACCGCACCGACGAGCTCGGCGTCCTCCGAAGCGCGCTCGATCAGGATGTGGCGTGCGCCGTCGAGAGCGGCGGCGGCATCGGCGACCTGCTCGCCGATGTAGGCGGCAGCGGCGTCGGCGGGAACCAGCGACGGATCGGCGAGCAACGCCTCGGCCAGCGGCTCGAGACCGGCCTCACGCGCGATCTGCGCCTTGGTTCGACGCTTGGGCTTATACGGCAGGTAGATGTCCTCGACGCGCGCCTTCGTGTCGGCGGCCAGCAGCGATGCACGCAGTTCGTCGGTCAGCTTCCCCTGCTCGTCGATGGACGCGATGACGGCGGCCCGGCGCTCGTCGAGCTCGCGCAGATAGCGCAGTCGTTCGTCCAGCAGACGCAGCTGAGCATCGTCGAGACTGCCGGTGACCTCCTTGCGGTACCGGGCGATGAACGGGACGGTCGATCCTTCGTCCAGCAGCTTCACCGCCGCGCTGACCTGGCCTTCGCCGACGGAGAGCTCCTTGGCGATGCGGGCGTTCACTGACTCGAGAGGCGCACTGTTGGTCACCGCATGCAGGCTACCGAAGGGTGGTGCCCGGGCCGCTGGCCGCCCGTGTCATAACCTGGCTGGCATGACCGAACCGACCCCGTTCGACAAGCTCGCGTTCACGTGGGAGGCGGCCTTCACCGCAGTTGACGCAGCCGAGGCGTCGCCGCGCGGAGCCGAACCCGGCGACATCGCATGGATGGAGACCATGCGTCCGCAACTGGAGAATCTGCGGCGGCGCAACGACGCGGGCGAGGACCTGGAAGCCGACTTCGACACCATGATGTGGGTGATGGCCAATACGCAGACGGCGATGCAGGTGCTGTCGCGCTATCGGACCACCCGCGAGGGCGCCGACAAACTCGCCGAGTTCGAGCGGCTGCGCGCGCAATCGCACACGCTCGAGGCTCCGGACGACTGAGCGCCGCTCAGCACTCACGTTCCGGGTCCGGGGCGGCGACCGGGACCTCGGCGAACATTCCGAGCCGGCTGTCGCGCGCCAGCCCGGAGATCCCGTTCGACCGTCCGCGCTGCACACGCACGGCTACCAGCGCCAGCACTCCGGCGATCACCGCCACCTGGATCACGCCGCCGCCGATGAGCGGCGCCCGCGGTCCGAACCATTCGGCGAGCAGACCGAGGAGCGGCGCGCCGATGGGTGTGCCGCCCATCAGCACCGTCATGTAGAGCGCCATCACCCGCCCGCGGACCTGCGGGTCGACATGCATCTGCACGTACATGTTGGTCGCGGTGAGCGACAACAGCGCGGAGAGTCCCACGAGAGGCAGCACCAGGCCGTAGAGCAGCGGGGTCGGCACCGCACCCGACAGCACGTTGGCGACCGCGAAGACCAGCGCGGCGCTGACGACGAACCGCAGTCCGGGAGACGACTTCCGCCGCGCGGCCAGCAGCGCGCCGAGCAGCGACCCCGCGCCCGATACGGTGCCGAGCAGACCGTACATCTCGGCGTCCAGGTGGAACTCGTTGCGCACCATCAGCGCGTTCGTCATCTGGAAGTTCAGACCGAAGGTGCCGACGGCGAAACCCACGCCGAGGGCGATCAGCAGATCGGCGCGCGCGGCCACATACCGAACGCCCTCGCGCACCTGGCCCTTCGCCCGGCGCAGCGGTTCGGCCGGAACCAGTTCGTCCCTGTTCAGCAGCATCAAGGCGATCAGGAAGGCGAGATAGCTGACGCCGTTGCTGAGGATCGCCCACCCGCTGCCGAAGGCCGCGATGATGAGCCCTGCGACTCCCGGGCCGATGAGCCGGGCGGCGTTGAAGGCCGAACTGTTGAGCCCGATCGCGTTGGTGAGCCGTTCGGTTCCGACCATCTCCGAGACGAAGGCCTGGCGGGCGGGTGCGTCCAGGGCCGTACCCATCCCGAAGACGACGGCGAACACGTACACGTGCCAGGTCTGGGCCACGCCGGAGACCGCGAGGGCGCCGAGCACCAGCGCGCTCAGCGCCATCCAGCTCTGCGTGAACATCAGGAGTCTGCGCTTATCGAAGCGGTCGGCGAGGACACCGCCGAAGGGTGAGAGGACGAGCGCCGGAACGAATTGGAGCGCCGTCGTGATGCCGACCGCCATCGCCGATCCGCCGGAGAGCTGCAGCACCAGCCAGTCCTGGGCCACCCGCTGCACCCACGTGCCGACGTTGGAGACCAGTGCGCCGGTCACATAGGTCCGGAAGTTCGGTACGGCGAGGGAGGCGAATGTCGACGACTGCCTCAGCTGCACGAACCCTCCTGGATTCCAGACTTCCGCAGTCCAACGTACGCCCTGTCCCCGCGCGTCTGCGCGGGCGATCGGTTCGCATTACCGTGGACGGCATGCGCGCAGTCATCATGCATTCGCCCGGAGACGTCAGCGTCGTCGATCGACCCGATCCCCGAATCGAACAGCCCACCGATGCGATCATCCGCCTCGCCGCCACGTGCATCTGCGGCTCCGATCTGTGGCCCTATCGCGGTGCCAACGACGTCGAGGAGGCTCCGATGGGCCACGAGTACGTCGGCTACGTCGAAGAGGTCGGACCCGAGGTACGCACCGTGAAGGTCGGTGACTTCGTGGTGGGTTCGTTCATGGCCTCGGACAACACCTGTGAGATCTGCGAGGCCGGCTACCAGTCCCGATGCGTCAACGTCCACCCGATGGGCGGGATCGGAACCCAGGCGCAGTACGCCCGCATCCCGTGGGCGGACGGAACGCTGGTCGCGACGCCGGCGCCGCCCGACGACGACCTGATCCCCTCGTACCTCGCGGCGTCCGACGTCCTGGGCACGGGCTGGTTCGCGGCGGACGCCGCTCAGGTCCGGCCGGGCAAGACCGTCGCCGTCGTCGGCGACGGTGCGGTGGGCCTGCTCGGCGTTCTATCGGCGCGGCAGATGGGAGCTGAGCGCATCATCGCGATGAGCAGACACGCCGACCGCCAGGAACTCGCCAGGCAGTTCGGTGCCACCGACATCGTCGCCGAGCGCGGCAAGGACGGCGTCGCGGCGGTCAAGGAACTGACCGGTGGACTCGGCGCGCACTCGGTGATCGAGGCCGTCGGAACCCAGGAGTCGATGATGCAGGCGATCCGATCGACCCGCCCGGGCGGCCACGTCGGCTTCGTCGGCGTCTCGCACGGCGTGGAACTGCCCGGCGACAGGCTCTTCTACTCGGCGGTGCATCTGCACGGCGGGCCCGCACCGGTCCGCCGGTATCTGCCCGATCTGATGCGCCGCATCGCGGCCCGAGAGATCGACCCCGGCCGCGTCTTCGATCTCTCACTGCCCCTCGAGGACGCGGCCCAGGGCTACCGCGCGATGGACCGGCGCGAAGCGATCAAGGTGATGCTCACCGTGTGAGCTGCTCGTTCAGCGTTCCCTCACGGCCCGGGCGCTCCACCGACCCTGGGCGTGGTCGACGGCGATCCGATGGTCGAAGGCCCGGCTGATGACCTCCGACGTGACCGTCTGAGCCGCCGTTCCGGAGGCCACCACCGCGCCGTCGCGGATCACGAGTGCGTGGCTGGTGGTCTCGGGCAGCTCCTCCAGGTGGTGGGTGACCAGCACAGAGGCCACCTCGGGCGCGGACACCGCGAGTGCGTCGACGGTTTCGAGGAGTTGTTCCCTGGCGGCGACGTCGAGGCCGGTGGTCGGCTCGTCGAGCAGCAGGAGTTCGGGATCGCTGATCAGTGCGCGCGCGATCAGCGCCCGTCCCCGTTCGCCCTGCGACAGGGTGAGCCAATCGGAGTCGGCACGCGCGCTCATTCCAACGTCGTCGATGAGGGCGGCGGCCCTGGCCCGGTCCTGCGCGGAGGGCACCCATCGCATCGGCAGATCGATGGTTCCGGTGACGCCGGTGAGGACGACCTCGGTCACGGTGAGTCCGGTCTGCAGCCGATGACGCGGGTTCACGTGGCCGATGTGGCGGCGCAGTTCGGCGGTGTCGACGCGACCGAGGCGCTTACCCAAGACGTCGACGGTGCCCGTCGTCGGGTGCGTCTGAGCAGCGCAGAACCCGACGATGGTGGTCTTGCCCGCTCCGTTCGGGCCGAGCAGCGCCCAGTGCTCTCCCGCATGCACGGTGAAGTCGATGCCGTGCAGGATCTGCCGGCCGTTGCGGCGGAAGGTGACGGCGTCGAGCCGCAGAACCTGTTGTGCGCGTGTCACGCGAGTGCCTCCTTGAGTCCGTCCAGATGGGTGCGTGCCGCGGTTGCGGCGTCGGCAGGTCGCCTCGCCGCCACGGCGTCGACGATGTCGGCGTGGGCGCGGTGGTCGATGTCGGTGTCGAACTCTCGACGGATCCGCAGCAAGTCGACCATCGCGACGCGCACCCGCGGGGTCATCGCGTCGAACAGTTCGGTCAACACCGGGTTCCCGGCGGCGGAGACCACCGCCCGATGGAAGTCGATGTCGGCCGCGACGTGGTCCTCGATTCCGCTCCGGCTCTGTTCGCGCTTCTCGAGCGCCGCACGCATGGCGCGCAGCTGCGCCGGAGTGCGGCGCCGTGCCGCCAGCGCGGCGGCTTCGGTCTCGATCGCGGTGCGCGCCTCCAGCACTGCGACGACGTCCGCCCTGCGAAGGACGTCGTCCCAGTTCTCCGGCACGTCGACTGCGGCGACGAAGACGCCGGCGCCCTGGCGTGACGAGAGGACGCCGCGCCCTGCCAGCTGGCGCACCGCCTCCCGCACGGTGGATCGGCCGACCCCCAGCTGGACCGCCAGCGTGCTCTCGCCGGGAAGCTTCTGGCCCAGTGTCCACTCCCCGGCGCGAATGCGCTCGAGTAGTACCTCGGCGGCCTGATCGGCCAGCGGCGTTCGCCGCACCTGTGCGGGCATGACCACTCACTCCTCTACTTGTCTGATGAGTTGTGTTAGATTCTAGCGCCATGCAGAACCTCGCTTCCCTCCGACTCATCAGCCACGGAGAGTCCTGATCCGCAGACCGGCGACTCCCCGTGGGCCCCGACGCCGGTCTGCACCCGACTTCTGCGAAAGCGAGATCCCATGTTCACCGAATCCGAATCCCCCGCGTCCCGGCCCGACGCCTTCGGCTCCATCAGCACCCCTGCCGGGCCGATACCCGACCAGTCACCCTCATGGAACCGCCAGCGGCGATCCCAGATGCCCTCGCACCGGTACCGCGACGTGTACCGTCGCGTCGAGGTTCCGCTGACGACGCGCCGGTGGCCCGAGGCTCGCCTCACGTCCGCGCCGCTGTGGGTTCCGGTAGACCTGCGCGACGGCAACCAGGCACTGCCGGAACCCATGAACCCGGCACGCAAGCGCCGGCTGTTCGAATTGCTCGTCGCCATGGGCTACAAGGAGATCGAAGTCGGCTATCCCTCGGCGTCGGCCACCGACTTCGATTTCGTCCGGCAGATCGCGGAGACCGATCTGGCCCCCGACGACGTGACGGTGGTCGTCTTCACTCCGGCGCGACGGGATCTGATCGAGCGGACCGTGGAGTCCATCCGCGGGATCGACAATCCCGTGGTGGTGCACATGTACACCGCCACGGCACCCGTCTGGCGCGACATCGTGTTGAGACAGTCGCGGTCGGAGCTGCTCGAGACCGTTCTGGGCGGCGGCCGGGACGTGTTGGAATTCGCCGGCGACCTGCCGAACGTCCGTTTCGAGTTCTCCCCCGAGGTCTTCAACCTCACCGAGCCGGATTTCGCGCTCGACGTCTGCAACGCGATGACGCGGCTGTGGGACGCCGCTCCTGATCGTCCGGTGATCCTGAATCTGCCTGCGACCGTGGAGATCGCGACGCCGAACGTCTACGCCGACCAGATCGAGTACATGCACCTGAACCTCGAGCGTCGGGAATCGGTGATCCTGTCGGTGCACCCGCACAACGACCGCGGCACCGGAATCGCGTGCGCGGAACTGGCGGTGCTGGCCGGCGCCGAACGCGTCGAGGGATGCCTGTTCGGCAACGGCGAACGGACCGGCAACGTCGACATCGCCACCTTGGCCCTCAATCTCCACGCACAGGGCGTCGACCCGATGATCGACTTCTCGGACATCGACGAGATCCGCCGAGTCGTCGAGGAGGCCAACCAGATCGAGATCCATGCACGCCACCCGTACGTCGGCGACCTGGTGCACACGGCATTCAGCGGCACTCATCAAGACGCCATCGCCAAGGGATTCGCCGACCACCGACGCCGGTCCGCCCATGCCGGTCACGCCGAATCGGAGATGCCGTGGGACGTGCCCTATCTGCCGGTCGACCCGGCCGACCTGGGCCGCACGTACGATGAGGTGATCCGGGTCAACTCGCAATCCGGCAAGGGCGGTATCGCGTATCTGCTGGCAGCCGAGTTCGGCGTCGAGTTGCCACGCCGCCTTCAGATCGACTTCGCACGCGTCGTGCAACGGCACACGGACACCGAGGGCCGCGAAGTCGACGCGGAGACGCTCTGGACGCTGTTCTGCGCGGAGTACATGCCCGCAGACGGCGCCGCGGACAGCACCTCAGCGCGCGCGGACGCCATCGAACCTCTGAGCCGTCACCGGAGCGCGATCACGGCGCCGGAACGCGGACGCTTCCTGACCGTTCTGGAGTGGCGGCGCGGGGACGACTGCGGCTGGTCGGCAGGCATCGGGGCGTCGGAGGACGAGGCCGATCGGGCGGCGTCGGCCGCCGCCCGCAGGCACTGAGCGGCCCTGCGTCAGTCCGCGTCGACACCCTGGCGCTCGAACGCGTCGTTGAACGCCCGCAGCTGAGCGAGCAGAATCGCGGGATCGCCGGGAGCGAGATCGGCGAAGACGCGATTGAGCCGATCGGCACGTCGTCTACCGTCGTGTTCGAGCGCCTCCATCCCCGCCGCGGTGGGCCGGTGCATCCGACTGACCTGCCCGTCGACGGGGAAGCGCTCGACGTATCCGCGCTTGATCGCCGCGTTGACCTGCCGGTTCACCGTCGACTGCTCCAGCGCGAGATCGTGGCTCAGTTCACGCAGAGTCCGCGCGCGGCCGTCCGACAGCAGCCAGAGGATATGAAACGCGGATGCGTCCAGAATCGCCTTCGGGTCGACCTCGTCACGTCTGCGACGCAACCGCAGGAGTTCTTCGACCAGGTCCCGATGCACCTGGGACGGCCAGGTGGGCTCGCCTCCGTCTACCGTTCTCACCTCGTTCTCGACTGGACCGCACACAGCCCCGAGTTTGGGGTGTGCACGACGCATATGTACCTTACATAGGTTGTTCTCGCATGCTCCGCACTGAAACGAAGGCCTCTGAATGTCCTCCCCCTCCGGTACGGCGGATCCGACCGCCGACGATGTGAACCCCGCGCCCGCGCCGGCCGACGCCCCTGCCGCCGCAGCGTCGGACGAAACCGCAGGCGACTGCGGTGCACTCGGTATCGTCATCACCCTCTGTCTGGGCGGTCTGGTCGCATCCCTGATGCAGACGCTGATCATCCCGGTTCAGCCCGAACTACCGCAACTGCTGCACACGTCCATCTCGAACGCGTCGTGGGTGATCACCGCCACGCTGCTCGGCGGCGCCGTGGCTATGCCGATCGCGGGGCGCCTCGGCGACATGTACGGCAAGCAGCGCGTGATTCTCGCCAGCGCGCTGCTACTCGTCGTCGGCTCGCTGATCTGCGCCATCGGCGGCACACTCGTTCCGATGCTGATCGGACGCGCCGTCCAAGGCATGTCGATGGGCTTCATCCCGGTCGGCATCAGCCTGATGCGGGAGGTGACGCCGCCGCGTCTGACCTCGATGGCGGTGGCCGCGATGAGCGCCACGCTCGGCGTCGGCGGCGCCATCGGACTTCCGGTGTCGGCCTGGGTCGCGCAGACCTGGGACTGGCGGGCGCTGTTCTGGGCTTCGGCGGGACTGGCATTGCTGATCACCGTCCTGGTCGTAGTCATCGTGCCGAACGTCGCCGACAGTGCCGGTGGACGACTGGACGTAGTCGGCGCAGTCGGAATGGCGGCCGGTCTGTGCAGCGTCCTCATCGCCATCTCGAAGGGTAAGGACTGGGGCTGGGCGTCCGGCGCCACCCTCGGCTTCCTCGCCGCCGGCGTGGTCGTGCTCCTGGCGTGGGCGATGTTCGAGTTGCGGCACAGTGATCCGTTGGTCGATCTGCGCACGACCGCCAAGCCGACGGTGCTGCTGACGAATCTGGCGGCGATCGCCATCGGATTCGGCATGATGGCGCAGGCGATCGTGGTTCCGACGATGCTCGAGGTGCCGGATTCGGTCGGCGGCTTCGGGCAGACCATCTTGCAGACCGGTCTGTGGATGGCTCCGGGCGGCATCATGATGATGCTCTTCGCCCCGATCTCCGGCATGCTCATCAACCGTCTCGGCCCGAAGCTCACGCTCGCGATCGGCGGCGCGGTCCTCTGTGTCGGCTACCTCACCGCGTACTTCCTGATGAACGCTCCCTGGCAGCTCGCCGTGGCTTCGGTGATCGGCTCGGCCGGCGTGGGCATCGGCTACGCGGCGATGCCCACGCTCATCATGGGCGCGGTGCCGATCACCGAGGCCGGGGCGGCGGTGGGACTCAACGGCCTGATGAGGTCGGTCGGCACCACCCTGTCGTCGGCGGTGATGGCGGTGGTTCTGGCTGCGTCGACCATCGATCTCGGTGGCGGTCACCAGGTTCCGACGCACTCCGCCTTCCGCTGGTGCTTCCTCATCGGGGCGGCCGCGGCCTTCGTCGGTGTGCTCATCACGCTGGCGATTCCGCGCGCCCGGGCGCGCTCAGCGGAGCTGGCGGTGGCCTGAGGGATTGGCGTTCACCCCTCGACGACACCGCCCGTCCCGTTCAACCGAGCGGGGCGGGCGGTGTTCCGTCTCCGAAGGGTCGGCCACCGAGCGCCTCCCTGCCGTGCGGTTCGGCCCAGTTCGACAGATCCGGACCCTTCGGCACGATCCCGGAGGGGTTGATGTCGCGATGCACCTGGTAGTAGTGCCGTTTGATGTGGTCGAAGTTCGTGCAGTCACCGAAGCCGGGAGTCTGATAGAGATCGCGCGCGTATGCCCAGAGCACCGGCATCTCGGAGAGCTTCTCGCGATTGCACTTGAAGTGGCCGTGATACACCGGGTCGAACCGCGCGAGCGTCGTGAACAGTCGCACATCCGCCTCGGTGATGGTGTCTCCGACCAGGTATCGCTGGGTGCGCAGCCGTTCGGTGAGCCAGTCGAGCCGGGAGAAGAGTTGGTCGTAGGCGTCGTCGTAGGCTTCCTGTGAGCCGGCGAAGCCGCACCGGTACACGCCGTTGTTCACGTCACGGTAGACCACCGCGTTCACCTCGTCGATCTCGCGGCGAAGGTCCTCGGGGTACAGCCGGGGCGCCCCGTCCCGGTGGAAGTCGACCCACTCGGTCTCGAAGTCGAGAGTGATCTGCGGGAAGTCGTTGGTGACCACCGCTCCGCTCGGGACATCGACGACTGCCGGGACGGTGATGCCCTTCTCATAGCCGGGGATCCGCCGGAAGTACGCGTCCTGCAGCCGCGGTATGCCCAGCACCGGATCCACCCCGCCCGGATCGAGGTCGAAGGTCCACGACCGCCAGTCGTGCGTCGGACCGCACACACCCATTGAAATCGCGTCTTCGAGACCGAGCAGCCGGCGCACGATGATCGACCGGTTCGCCCACGGACAGGCGTATGAGACGACGAGCCGGTAGCGCCCGGCCTCCACCGGGTAGCCGTCGGCGCCGTCGCGCGTGATCCGGGTCTCGATGTACCTGGTGTCTCGTTCGTACGGCTGATCTGCCTTGACGTACTTCTCGTGATCTCCCGGGCGGTTCTCAGTCATCTATCCAGCATGGCACCGAACAGGCGTCACATGCTTTCGAACGCGCGGCCGAGTTCGGCGTCGACGTCGATGAACCGGGCCTTGCGGATGGCCGGCTTGTCGATCTCGGTCTCCACGAACTTCGCGATGACCCTGCGGATCTCGTCGTCCACCTGAGCCAGATTGCGAATGATCTCGCCCCGGACGTTCCGCGAGCTGACGTCGACGAACACGTCGCGCGGTCGCGGTGGGTCCACCTCTATCCGCACCTGCAGCGGCGCCGCGCACCGGACCGTCAGCGGCAGTGTCACCAGACCGTCGACGTCGTACCGGATGCGGTCGACCTTGAGATCCACCGTCAACGCGATGTGCAGCGGCAGCTTGACCGTGAAGGTGATCAGCTGCCCGAGATCACGGACGATCTCCGGTTCGGCGACGCGCACCATCGCCCGCACTTTCACCACTCCTGCCGGTCCCGACCCGATCGGGCCGACCTCGAACTCCTCGCCCGCGATCGAGGTGAACGCGCTGCCGATCCGTTCCTCGGTGACGGCGAGCTCGAAGAACCGTCGACCGAACTCCTCGTACGACAGGTATGCGGGCTCGACGTCCGCCGCGGACCCATCGTCGGTCCCGCCGGCGCCGAGCGCGGCCTCCATCGATTCGACGGCTTCGACGACATCGGCCGCGTCGGCATCGACGACGCGGTCGTCCAGTTCGCCCGCCTCGGACGGTTCAGGGACGGCGTTCTCGTGGTCTGGGTTCTCCGACACGGCATTCATCCTTCCCTATTGGGCCAGAGGTTCGTAGCCGCAACCGTCCACGTGTGCACGCACATGGCACGGCGGCCGACGAGACCAGGTCAGCGGCTCGCTGCGTCGGGGAGCCTGGGCGGGCACGCCGTTCCGGGCAGCGCCGCCAGTTCGAAGTGCCACCACTCGTTGTCGTACACCCGGCACAGGCCCCAGCGGATGCCGTTGGCCTGCAGCCAACGCGCGCCCGACCGCGGTCCCACATCGACGGCCTCGCCCGTGACGTGGGTCGACTCATCGGGCGGCAGTACCCAGCGGCGCGCGGCGGCGGCACTGCCGTAGTCGGCGATGCCCTGCCGCCACAGTGCCGCCTGCTCCGCGCGCGAGCGCTTTCCGGACGTCACCGACAGCGCCACCCCGGAGGCACGCGCCTCACGGTGCGCGAGCGTGTAGGCGATCGCCAACTGCGGCGTGAGTCCGGCGGTGCCGGGGGCCAACGACACGCCGAGGAAGTTCGCCCGGGCCGTCGCCGGATCGGCATGGGCGGCCGGCGCGACCGCCGCGGATGCGGCGATCGCCAGGGCCGCCGCAGCAGCGGTCACTCGCACTCGGATCACGGGGTCGAACCTACTACGGACCCGGTCGGCATGCGAGACGTCGACCTCCGACGGACCGGCCGACACGCCGATCAGCGTGCGTATCGGGGTACTTGCCCTCGAACCCGGCAGCTGCGACGGTTGACCGATGACAGGTTCGCCGCGCCAGGCCCGTGATCGTCGTTCCTTCACTCGCCGCCCCGTCAGCGGACGCCGCCGTGTCGCCGCGGTCACCGCCGTCCTGGCGGTCGGCGCGGCGGCAGCCGTCCATCCGGCCGAGGCGTCGGCGGCGCCCGCCGCCGCCTCGGCCCTCACACCGCACGACGTCGCCAGTGCTCCGTACGGCGCGCTGTTCTCGATGGGTGTCCCGGTGTACGAGCGCGTGAGGTTCATCCGCGAGCCGGGGGCGCACAGCCGGACGATGATCATGCAGCGGTTGCATCGTCCCACCGAAGGCAAGCGCGGCAGCGCCCGCTACGCCTTCCTCGGCGACCGGCTTCCCGAATCATTCCTGGTGAGCGAGGACTGGAGTCGAAACGGAACGCCTCAGGGCTTGGTGGTCCCGATGACCCGCAAGTCGCGCGGACGACCGCCCACCCCGAAGTATCAGTCGATCACCACCGTCACCGGACCGGTCGGCGAGCTCCGCGCGATCGGCTGGTCGCACCGCTACTCCGACTGATCTCACCGATTCGAGATCAGCGGCACCAGTTGTTCATCGTCGGTCCAGGCACCGTGATGACCGGCCATCGTCGACTCCATGGGCTCAGCGGTGGGACAGACGAGGACGCTCGTTCCTCGCGCCACCGCCAGAACGTCACCGATCCGGGACTCGATCGTCGGCACCGGAGGCGTGGGACCGAACCAGTGTTCGTCGAGCGCCTGCTCGCGAGTGACGATGCGGGCGTGCTCGCCGAGTGCCCCGGTCCATCGATCGGCCACGTCACGCACGGCGTCCGGATGGTCGGAGTAGACGTGCCGCACTCGGGCTTCGCCGGAGACCAGGCGGACATCGCGGCGCAGTTCGGGATCCGCCTCGAGGTCGATGGCCGCCCCCGCACGAATCATGCCGTGATCGCCGGTGATCAGCAGGGTGCACGTCGGGGGCAGGTCGTCGATCAGCTGTGCGACCATTGCGTCGACCGCGCCGAGCACGGCGCGCCACTGCGCCGACTCCGGCCCGGCGACGTGCCCGTGCATGTCGAGGTCCGGGAAGTAGGCGTAGGCGAATCGGCGCCCGCGATCGGTGTGCCGGGCGAAATCGAGGAGTCCGTCGCGCACGGAGTCGAGATCTGACGCCGGGTGGAGTCGTCCGGCCGTTCGGAACGCCGCCCGCGTCAACCCCGAACGCATCTGATAGCCCGGCACCACGTAGTGGACCTCGACACCGCTCCGAGCCAGCCGCTGCACCGAACTCTCCACGGGCTGAACGTCTTCCGGCACATGGGTGGTTCTCGCATCCGGCCCTTCGGCGCTGCCGGTCCGCCAGCGCAGCGCGTTGAAGTTCTCCGGTCCGGCGGCGGAGGGCAGCGCGAAACTGTATCCGATGATCCCGTGTGTGGCACAGGGTGCTCCGATCGCCAGACTCGAGATGCTCGAGGCCGTCGTCGCGGGGAACCCGGCTGCCAACGTGGTCCGCAGGTGCGCCGTCAGAGTCGGTGCCACGTCGCCGTGCCGCCGCAGGAGTTCGGCTCCCAGTCCGTCGATCAGGAGGACGGCGATGTCACGAGCCGGGGCCACCTCGAGCCCCTCGGTCTCGGCGCCGTCGAATGCGGCGGACACCGCGGGCAGGATGTCGGCGAGGGTATGACGCATGGCTCCCACTATGCCGGGCGCGGTTCCCGACTACGGTGGAGTCCATGGCGCCGCGCCCCGAATCCGCGCCCGATCGGGCGGCCAGTGCCCGCACGTTGACCGCGTTGGACGATCTGGTCGCACAGTGCCGGGCCTGTCCGCGGCTCGTCGCCTGGCGCGAAGAGGTCGCCACCGTCAAACGCGCGGCCTTTCGCGACCAGACGTACTGGGGTCGCGCCGTTCCCGGTTTCGGACCGGACGACGCACGGATCCTCGTCGTCGGGCTGGCTCCGGCCGCGCACGGCGCCAATCGCACCGGCCGGATGTTCACCGGCGACCGCAGCGGCGATTTCCTGTTCGCCGCACTGCACGCCGTCGGACTCGCGTCAGCGCCGCGTGCGGTATCCGCCGACGACGGCCTGCGGCTCATCGACACCCGGATCACGTCGCCCGTGCACTGCGCTCCGCCGGCCAACAAGCCGACGCCCGATGAACGTCGCCGGTGTGCGCCATTCCTGTCGCGGGAACTGGAACTGCTGGCACCGACCGTCCGGGTGGCGATCGCACTCGGCGGATTCGGCTGGCAGGCGCTGCTGTCGTCCCTCTCCGAGGGCGGTTGGATCGTGCCGCGTCCACGGCCGCGGTTCGGGCACGGCGTCCGCGTGGTGATCGACCATCCGAACGGCCGGCGTCTCACCGTTCTCGGATGCTTCCACGTCAGCCAGCAGAACACCTTCACCGGGCGGCTGACGCCGGAGATGCTCGAAACCGTCTTGCTGGACGCGAAGGCCGCAGCCACGCCGCCGGGCTCGACGGCACCGATAACGTCGAGGACATGACCACCGATCCCGAACCCGTCGAACTGTGCTGTCAACTCTGGGCCCGGCCCGGCCTCGCCGCCGATCTGTCGGCCTATGAAGACGAGGTCCTCGCCCTGCTACCCGATCACGGCGGGGTGCTTCTCGCTCGCGCGCTCGGTTCCGGCACCGCCGACGTTCCCGACGAGACGCAGCTGATCGGTCTGCCCGATCAGGCGGCCCTGGAGGCCTACCTCGCAGATCCGCGCCGGACGAGCCGGAGCGCCGAGCGCGATCGTGTCGTCGAGCGCACCGTGCTGTTCCCGGTCCGAGTCGTGACGCCGCACTGACGGTCACCGCATCGCGTCGGACGCCCTCGAATCGAGCAGATCGCGCAGCGCGTCGATCGTGTCCGCCTCGGCGGCGGGCTTGGCGTCGGCCCCGACGCGATAGCGTTTCACCCGCGCGAACCGCAAGGCGACCCCGCCCGGATAGCGCGATGACCGCTGCACGCCGTCGATCGCGATCTCCACCACCGTCTCCGGCCGCAGCGCGGTGACATGGCCCGCAGTGTCGACGGCGATCGTCGGAAAATGCGCGGTCTGCCATCGCAGCAGCTCGTCCGTGAGTCCCTTGAAGGTCTTACCCACCATGACGAATCCACCGGGCGGACCGAATCGCCCCGCCGGATCCCGCGCGCCCAGATGCAGGTTCGACAGCATCCCCCGCCGCCGTCCCGATCCCTGTTCGACGGCGAGCACGACCAGATCGAAGGTGTGCACGGGCTTCACTTTGATCCAGTGACTGCCACGGCGCCCGGCCGCGTACGTCGAGTCGAGCGACTTGACCACGACCCCCTCGTCGCCGGTGCCGACCGCCGCGGCGAAGAAGTCTTCGGCGAGGTGGCAGGCGGAGGGACCGGTCACCTCGATCCCGCGGATCATCCGCTCCCCGACGATCTCGGCCAGCACCCGCCGCCGACGCCGCAGCGGTGAGTCGATCAGGCTCTCGCCGCGGGCGTAGAGCACATCGAAGAACCACGCCGACAATGCGGTGCCGCCGCCGGAGCCGAAGCGACTCATCGTCTCCTGAAACGGCCGCGCCGCACCCGAGGGATCGAGAGCGAGTGTCTCGCCGTCCAGGACCAGGTCGCCGCCGGGGAACTCGGACACCAGTTCGGCGAGTTCGGGGACCCGGGAGGTGACGTCGGCCAGACTGCGCGTGTAGACGGTGACCGCGCCGCCGACGCGATGCACCTGGATCCGGGCGCCGTCGAGTTTCGCCTCTACGGAGGCCTCCCCCGTTTCGGCGACCGCGGCCGACGCGGACTCGGCCGTGGAGGCGAGCATCGGCGAGACCGGGACTCCCGGCGTGAGGCCGACTGCGGTGAGGTCGGATCCCGCACACGCCTGACGGACAGTGGTACCGAGGTCCCCGGAGAGCATCGCCGCCCGGCGCACCACTGCGGTCGGCAGACCGGCCGCGATCGCGGCCGCATCGGTGACCACGCTCTCGAGCGCACCCGTCCGCATCTCGGCGGTGAGCACCCGGATCAGATAGTCCTGTTCGTCGGCGGTCGCACGCGACATCAGGGCGTGCAGCGCCTCCGCCCGGGTGCGCACCGCACCGGGACCGCGCGTGTTCGCCAGCGTCGTGAACGCCGCGTCCACATCGCTCACGGTGAGCGACGGGGTCGCCGCCGGTTCGGTGCGAGCGGCATGAGCGGCACGCCGCCCGACTCCGAGCCGGCCTTGACGCGGGCGGCCCAGCAACAGTCCGACGGCCGCTGGAATCTCATCGGCCGACAGCGCTCGGAGAAGATCGGCGATCCGCTGTGTCTTGGCGTTGCGAGACCTCGTGGCGGTCACGTCCGCGGCCGTCTGCACGACGGCGTCGAGTCCTGTGCGTTGCTGTCGACTTGCGGTCACTCCACCGAGGATAGTGGGGCGCGCCCGCCCGCGGAGGTGTCGCGCACCGTCAGAACAACGGACCGGTGTTGCGACGAGCAACCCGCTGTGACGCGGAGATATCCGCACGACCACGCGGAGATCTACGGTGTGAGGATGGATCCAGTGCTGGCCGCGGGCGCGGTCATCGTCGACGACGGCGGACGAATACTGATGGTCAAACGCGGTCACGCACCGGAGAAGGGACGTTGGTCGGTACCGGGCGGACATGTCGAGGCCGGCGAGACCCTCGCCGAGGCGGCCGCACGTGAGGTCCGGGAGGAGACCGGCCTCGAGGCGGTGATCGGTAGGGAACTCTGGTGCGCGATCATCGATTACAGCGACGCGGAGACCTTCGAGATCCACGACTTCGCCGCGACGGTGATCGGCGGCGAGCTGCGCGCGGGCGACGACGCCGAGGACGCACGATGGATGACCGCTGACGAACTCGAACGTGCACCGCTCGTCGGCCGGCTCCGCGCGCATCTGCGTGCCGCCGGAATCCCACCCTCGGACCAGGTGGCGCCAAAGGGTCCCAGCTGATCGGCCGGCGGGGTTTACTCCCCCTATGAGCCTCCGACCGCGAGCCCCGGCGCTGCTACTGGCAGTGCTGATCGCGGCAGTGGCAGTGGTGGGCGGATGCGGCGGTCCCGACGGTGGGCGTAGCGGCGAAGGCATGCTCCGAGTGGGAACCGAGGGCACCTATGCGCCGTTCAGCTTCCACGACCCCGCGACCGGTCGACTCTCCGGCTACGACGTCGACGTGGCCGAGGCCGTCGCGCATCAGATGGGCATGCGGGCCGAGTTCGTGGAGGCTCCCTGGGACTCGCTGTTCGCAGCACTCGGCGCGGATCGATTCGACGTGGTCGCCAATCAGGTCACGATCACTCCGGAGCGGCGAGCCGAGTACGCGTTGTCCAGCCCGTACGCCGTCGGCGAAGGGCTGGTCGTGACACGGGCGGACGACTCGTCGATCCGGTCGTTGAACGATCTGAGGGGCCGCACCGTCGCCCAGACGGCGACGAGCAACTGGACTCAAGTCGCTCGCGACGCGGGTGCACAGGTGCAGACCGTCGAGGGTTTCACCCAGGCGATCACACTGCTTCGGCAGGGCCGGGTCGACGCGACGGTCAACGACAGCATCGCCGTGTACGCGTATTTCGCCGAGACCGGCGACTCGTCGGTCAAGATCTCGGCCAAGACCGGGCAGACGAGCGACCAGGCCTTCGCCGCCGCCAAGGGCAGTCCGCTGATACCGAAGATCGACCACGCGCTCGACCGTCTGCGGGCCGACGGCACGCTCACGGCGATCTCAGAGAAGTCCCGGCTCGCGGAGAACCCGATTCTCTCGCGACTCGCGCGGATCTACGTCTCGATCATCCGGGGCACCCCGCTGTTGGTCCAGCTGTTCATCATCTTCTACGCGCTGCCCGAGCTCGGATTCAAAGTGCCGCCGCTGCCTGCCGCCGCGATCGCTTTCTCGCTCAACGTCGGCGGGTACGCCGCCGAGATCATCCGCAGCGCGATCATGTCGGTTCCCAAGGGCCAGCGCGAGGCCGCCGCGACCATCGGCATGAACTACGCGACCACGATGCGCCGCATCGTGCTCCCGCAAGCGGCGCGGATCGCGGTTCCCGGTCTGTCGAACACGCTCATCTCACTGGTGAAGGACACCTCACTCGCCTCAACGATCCTGGTGACGGAGCTCCTGCGCGTCGCGCAGATAGCCGCCGCGCCCACCTTCGAGTTCTTCGCCCTGTACATGACCGCCGCGGTCTACTACTGGATCGTGTGCCTCGTGCTGTCGATGCTGCAGGGCGTCCTCGAGACCCGTCTCGGAAGGTTCATCCCGACATGACCGCACTCATCCAGGTCGATGGTCTGACGAAGGCCTTCGGTGACAACGAAGTGCTGCGCGGCATCGAGTTCAGCGTCGACTCCGGGTCGGTCACCGCGGTGATCGGCCCCTCCGGATCGGGCAAGACCACCCTTCTGCGGTCGCTCAATGCGCTCGACGTACCGGACACCGGTGTGATCCGGGTGGCCGACGTGACGATCGATTTCGCCGGCGACTACGCCAAGTCCGACATCGCCCGCTATCGGAGCCAGAGCGGATTCGTCTTTCAGAACCACAACCTGTTCCCCCACAAGACGGTCTTGGAGAACGTCATCGAGGGACCGGTGGTGGTGCAGCGACGGCCGGTGGCGGACGCGACCGCGGATGCGCGGCGGTTGCTCGACAGCGTCGGCCTGGGCGACCGGGCCGACGACTACCCGGCTCAACTGTCCGGCGGTCAGCAGCAGCGGGTGGGGATCGTGCGCGCCGTCGCGATGAATCCGAAGGTGCTGCTGCTCGACGAGCCGACGTCGGCACTCGACCCGGAACTGGTCGGCGAGGTCCTGCGGGTGATCCGCGACCTCGCGGCACAGAACTGGACCATGGTCGTGGTCACGCATGAGATCTCGTTCGCCCGCCAGGTGTCCGACCAAGTGTTGTTCGTCGACGGCGGCGTGATCGTGGAGCGCGGTCCACCGGAGCAGGTCATCGCCGCTCCCGAGCACGAGCGGACAGCTGCCTTTCTGCGTCGTCTCACCGACCCGATCTAGATCCGGCAGCGGTCAGGCCGGCGCCACCCGAGCGGCGCCGGTGTACACGTTCATCGAATCGCCGCGGAGAAAGCCGATGAGCGTGAGTCCCGACCGCTCGGCGAGTTCGGCGGCCAGCGAGGACGGGGCCGACACCGCCGTGAGCATCGGGATGCCGGCCATCACCGCCTTCTGCACCAGTTCGAAGCTCGCCCGGCCCGACACCTGCAGAATGGTTCCGCGCAGCGGCAGCCGGTCTCGTGTCAGCGCCCACCCGATCACCTTGTCGACGGCGTTGTGCCTGCCGACGTCCTCTCGCAGGGTCAGCAACTCACCCGACTCGGCGTCGAACAGCGCCGCCGCGTGCAGTCCGCCGGTGCTGTCGAAGGCTCGCTGTCCGGCGCGCAGACGTTCCGGCAGTTCGACGAGCAGCGACGGTCGCACCGTCGTCTCGTCTCCGCGCAGGTCGAACGCCGACGAGGTCTCCACCGCGTCGATGCTCGTCTTGCCGCAGATTCCGCATGCGCTGGTGGTCAGGAAGTCGCGCGCGGTGGCCGGTCCGGGCGGCGGGGTGTCCGCGGAGAGTGCGATGTCGAGCACGTTGTACGTGTTCTCCGTGCCGCCGGTGCCCGGCCCGCCGCAGTGGATCGCGGCCCGGAACTGCTCGGCACGGGTGATGACCCCTTCGGAGACGAGGAATCCCGCCGCGAGTTCGACGTCGGTGCCCGGTGTCCGCATCGTCACCGCCAGCGGCCGTCCGCCGATCCGGATCTCGAGTGGTTCCTCCACCGCGAGTCGGTCGGGACGACGCCGCGGCTCGTGTCCGATCCGCACCTTCGTCACCGGCCATCGGGCGGTAATCCTTCCCACCTGCGCCAGGGTATCCGCTGGGCCGGCCGATAGAGTCCCCACCGTGCAGACCCGTCCCGATCCCCTGCCTCGTGTGCCGCCGAGCGCGCTGGTGGTCGCTGCGGTGTTCAGCGTCCAGTTCGGCAACGCGATCGTCGGTTCGCTGTTCGACCGGGTGGGACCGTTCGGCGCCCCCGCCCTGCGACTCGGGTGCGGCGCGCTGATCCTGGCCCTTCTCGTCCGGCCACGGGTGCTGAGCTGGCCGCGGCGCACGTGGCTCGGCGTGCTGCTGCTGGGTCTGGGCCTGGGCGGAATGAACCTGTTCATCTATCTGGCGATCGATCGCGTTCCGCTCGGCGTCGCGGTCACCGTCGAGCTGATGGGACCGTTGGCCGTCGCCGCCGCGGGCAGCCGGCGCCTGATCGACGCCCTGTGGGTCGCGCTCGCCGCGCTCGGGATAGCGATGCTCGGCGTGCACGGCGGCGCTGCCTTCGATGTGCGGGGAGCAGGATTCGCGGCGATGGCCGCCCTCTGCTGGGCCGTCTACATCGTGGCCTCGGCCCGACTGGGAACCCGGGTGCACGGCGTCGACGGCCTGTCGGCGGCCATGCTGGTCGCGGCTGGAGTGATCGTCCCGATCGGACTGTTCCAAGCGGCGCCCGCGGTCGCCGACGACCCGGGCCTGCTCGCGGCGTTCGGCGGCGTGGCCGTGCTGACCTCAGTGATCCCCTACGCCCTGGAGTTCACCGCACTCAAACGGATGTCGACGCGCGTGTTCGGCGTGCTGTCGAGTCTGGGCCCCGCGGTGGCCGCTCTCGCCGGCTTCGTGGTTCTGGATCAGTCGCTGGACTCACGTCAGCTCCTCGCCATCGCACTCGTCGTCACGGCGAGCGCGGGCGTTGTTCTCACAGCCGCGCGGTGAGTGTCTCAGCGGGATGTGGTGACGGCCGAGGCGTCACGATTGAGCCGCAGCACCAGCGCGACGATCAGCGGCAGCTGACACGCTGCGTAGATGATGTGGAAGACGTAGTGCACGTTGGGATTCTGCGGCCCTGAGACTACGTTGCTCTGCGGTATGAGGCCGATCAGTGATGCGACCACCAGGATCCACGCCCAGATCAAGAGCAGCCAGCTCGACGCGGCACGAGCTCGTGGAACGAAGCCCAGCAGTCCGAGACCGAGGTAGACCGCGGTCGGAAACATGTTGGTGACGCTGAGCAGAGGCGTGGCCGGCATGTCGACGCGGTCGTGAATGAGCACCCCCGCCAGCGCGACGGCGGCGAATGCCAGGACGAGCACGTCGTCGCGCCTCGCGATGCGCCGATCCACCTGCGCCGACTTCGCTGTCCGCGTCCGCACCGCCACAAGAACCCACCTTCACTCCCTGCAGTGATGCCGATCCCTCGACCGCACTGGAGACTTCACCCCAGGACAAGGTAAGTGCATGAGAGCGGCAGAAATCTAGGGACCAAAGTAATCAGCCGGCGAGGAAATGTCGGGACATTCGGATTGCTCGACCGCTTTGCGCACTGTTCAATGTCCTCGTGTCATTTGAACGTACGACAAGAATCAGAATCGTCGCGATCATCGCAGCCGTCGGATCACTCCTCGGTTCGCCCGCCACCGCGTCGGCCGCGCCGGTGCGCACGTGCGTCGTCGATCCGGGGAACGCCACGCGAACGGTCACCTCCCTGATGGAACACTGCACCGCCGAGGAGATCCTCGGGTTGTTCGCCGATGCGCCGCTGGGCGTTCGTCCTCTCGGGAAGAAGAAGCTCTCCCTGCTCCCGGTGTTCCAGCTTCGGGGCCGGACACTGCCCCATGATGCGGCGAAGGCCTTCACTCGCACCCAGAGCGTCCTCGGGGACGCATTGACCTTCACCGAACGGGGCGGCCGCCCCTGGGTGTACAAGAACTACGTCTGGGGCACCGACGCCGGAGCCGAGGTGGTTCCCGCCGTCTCGCGCGTCGACGGTCGGCCGGTCTACGCCGCGGACTTCTCGGCTGATTTCCTCGGTGAGCCGGTCAGCCTCCATGAGTACCGTCAGCTCACGCCGGGTGTGTGGATCGCCCGCGACATCGGCGGCGGCAGCGGCCCCACCTCGACGCCGACGGGCGGGGTCATCGCGCTGAGCTGACCGGCCGAGGCCGCCTGCGTCACACCGGGATCCGTGCCCCCATCACGACGAGTTGCTCGCGCGGAAGCCGGAAGTAGTCACTCGCGTCCGACGACACGTGCGAACTCGCCAGAAACACTCGCTTGCGCCAGCCCGGCAGGCCCGGTTCGTCACTCAGACGCAACTCCACAGTCGACAGGAAGTACGTCACCGCCGCGGGGTCCACACCCACCGGAAGGTCACGGAGCGCACCGAGAGTCGCCGGGATGTCCGGCGGCTCGGCGTACCCGAAGCGGACGACGACGGCGCTGATCCCCTCGTCGTCGGCACCGAGGTCGATTCTGCGGACCCGCGCCGCAGGATCGACGCGGGGCGCGGTAGCGACCTCCACCGACACGAAGAGGACCTGCCGGTGCCGGACACGGTTGTGATCGACGTTCGCCCGGAACGCGAGCGGTGCGCTGGCCGGGTCGCGATTGAGGAAGACCGCCGTGCCGTCCACCACGTCGACCTCGCGCTCCCCCGACCGCAGCGATTGGAGGAACTCGTCGACGGGGCCCTCGAGCAGCGATCGACGAGCCGCTACCAGCAGGCGACCGCGCCGCCACGTCGTCATGATCGCGAAAGCAGCGAGAGCGATGACCAACGGCAGCCACGCCCCGTGGACGAACTTGGTGATGTTCGCCGCGAAGAACAGCAAGTCGACGGTCAACAGTGCGGCCGCGGCGGGCGCCAGCAGCCACCACGGGATCCGCCAACGGTGCCGTGCGACGACGAAGAACAGGATCGTGGTGATCGCGATGGTCCCGGTGACCGCCATGCCGTACGCGTAGGCGAGGGCGTCGGAACTGCGGAATGCGAACACCAGGGTGATCACCGAGACCATCAGGAACCAATTGAGCCACGGAACGTACACCTGCCCGTACTCGCGGTCGGAGGTGTGCACCAGGCGTAGACGAGGCATGTAGCCGAGACGAGCCGCCTGCGAGGCGACGGAGAACGCACCGGAGATCACCGCTTGCGCCGCGATCACCGTCGCCATCGTCGTCAGGATCACGAGCGGGATCTGCCCCCACTGCGGGCTCAGCAGGAAGAACGGCGCGCTCAGATTGCGGACGTCGTGAAGCACCAGGGCGCCCTGACCGAGATAGCAGAGTGTCAGGGCCGGCGCGACGATCAGGATCCATGCGGTGGAGATGGGTCTCCGGCCGAAATGGCCCATGTCGGCGTAGAGCGCCTCGGCCCCGGTCACGGCGAGCACGATCGCGGCGAGCGCGAAGAACGCGACGTGGAAATGACCGGCGACGAAACCGACCGCGTAGGTCGGCGACAGTGCGCGCAGGATGCCGGGTTCGGCTGTGATTCCGTGTATTCCGAGCACCGAGATGACGACGAACCACGCCGCCATCACCGGCCCGAAGTAGCGACCCACGCCGCCGCTGCCGAACCGCTGGGCGAGGAACAGCACGAAGACGATCAATGCGGTCAGCGGGACCACCCAGGAATGCAGCTCCGGATCGACCACTTTGAGGCCCTCGACGGCCGACAGCACCGAGATCGCGGGGGTGATGATGCTGTCCCCGAGGAAGAGTGCGGCTCCGAGGATGCCGAGTGCGGAGAGCACGATGAACGTCCGCGGATCGATCTGTTCCACCCACCGTTTCAGGAGGGTCATCAAAGCGAGAATCCCGCCTTCGCCGTCGTTGTCCGCGCGCATGGCGAGCAGCACATACGTGAGAGTCACGATGATCATCACCGACCAGAAGATCAGCGAGACCACGCCGTAGACGTTGTCGGACGTCGGCGCGATCGGGTGCGGGTCCCTCGGGTCGAAGACCGTCTGAACGGTGTAGATCGGACTCGTCCCCAGGTCTCCGAACACCACGCCGAGTGCACCGACGACCATCGCCGCTCGCAGCGGTCGCACCGCGCGCACTGCCTGTTCAGACATTCCTCGGACAGTACCCCGGACCGCGCGCAGACGGGGCCGGTAACGGCACGTGCGACCCCCGGCGCGGACGACAAATCCGCGACACCCTTGCGCGGCGGTGAGCGGGCCAGATAGCCTCGTGCGAATTAGAACGTGTTCTAGTCTGCTGGGACGGGGCACGCCAGATCACCGGGCACTGTGGTCTGTCACGTCGAGAATGAGGATGCACATGAAGGTCGCCGTCACCGGAGCTGCTGGATTCGTCGGAACCAACGTGGTCAACCAGCTCGTCGCCGACGGGCACGACGTCGTCGCCATCGACCGGGTGTCGCCGGCGCACGGCCTCGATCACCCGCAGGTGACCTGGACTGCCGCCGACATCTTCGACCACGACGCACTCGTCGCCGCGTTCGACGGCGTCGACACCGTGTATCACCTCGTCGCGATGATCACCCTCAAACAGCAGAACGAACTCGCCTGGCGAGTGAACACACAGGGCGTCGCATCCACCGCTCGAGCCGCGCTCGCCGCCGGTGTGCGACGCTTCGTCCACTGCAGCTCGATTCACTCCTTCGACCAGTACACCGACAACGGGATCGTCGATGAGAACTCCGCGCGCTCGGAGAATCCCGCGCTCCCGGTGTACGACCGATCGAAATGGGCGGGCGAGCAGGAACTGCGCAAGGTGATCGCGGACGGGCTCGACGCCGTGATCTGCAATCCGACCGGTGTGTACGGTCCCGTCGACCACGGACTCTCACGCATCAACGGCATGTTGCGCGACGCGGCGCAGGGCAGAGTCCCCCTGTTCGTCGAGGGCAACTTCGATCTCGTCGACGTCCGTGACGTGGCCAAGGGCCTCACCCTCGCCGCCGCGCACGGCGCCACCGGCGAGAACTACCTGCTCGGCAGTGAACAGGTCTGCCTCTTCGAGGCCATGCGCGCCGTCGCAGAGCTCTGCGGGCGATTCCGCCCGCTGTTCGCCGTACCGCTGCGTCTGCTGAACATGGTGGTCCCCATCGCCGAACCGATCAGCCATCTGTTCGGCTCCGACCTCGTCTCGCGTGCGTCCATCGCGGCGCTGGTCGCCCAACCCGTCGTCGACATCAGCAAGGCACGGACACAGCTCGGCTACGAGCCGCGGCCGTCCGCGGACACTCTCGCCGACCTCGTCTCCTTCCTGTGCGACTCGAAGCAGATGGGTTCCGCGCGCCCCCGGTCGGGCCGCGCGTTCGAGTCGGTCCTCCCCACCCCGGTCGGCTGACCCCGCCCCAGCCCCTCCAAGAACTCCCGCGCTGCTCGTCTCGCCCCCACCCGGGCGAGGCGAGCAGCGTTTTCGCATCTCACCATTATGCGACAGTCGCAAAATTATTATTGCGACGAGGTCTGGTGAGCGAGCGATCCCGGCCGGGCTGATCTTCAGGCTTACTGCGAGCGACCCCGCGAGGCCCAATCTTCGCGCTCACTGAGCGAGCGCGACCCAGTCAGGCCTCATCTTCAGGCTTATTGAGCGAGCGCCGCGAGTCGAAATGAACCACCACCACCGCAGGAACGACCCCGCCCCCACTGCGCTCGCTCGACCAGCCTGAGCGAACCACTCGAATTCGGGAGTGTCGCAAAACCAGGACCCGCTACTTTTGCGATAAATTGTGAGACATGAGAGACGATGAGGCCGTCTGCGCCGGGTACCGACTCGGCTATGCACGAGCGCCCGGAGGGTCTCAGCGACTCGAGGCACAGATCGATACGCTCACCGATGCCGGCGTAGAACCGTCGCGGATCTACAGCGACAGGTCCGGCGCCGGTACCCTTTCCTCCGAGCGCCCCGGCTGGGCAGCGCTGCTCGACTACGCGAGGCCCGGAGACACCACCGTCGTCGTCGGCGTCGACCGACTGGGCCGCACCGCACGCGAAGTGCTCTCGAGTGCGCGCGAACTCACTCGGCGGCGGATCGGACTGCAGTCGCTACGCGAGGGAGTCGATACCGCAGACCCCGCCGGAGCGATGATCGTCGGTGTCCTGGCGTCCCTCGCCGAGCTCGACGACGAGGAGCCGACATCGGAACACCGTCGGTCTCCGCATCGGCGCTCCCACGCCGCTTCCGGCGTCGGCCGGCCCCGCGCGCTGGACGAGACCCAAGCCGCCGCCGCCGAGCGCATGCGTGCCGCCGGCCATCCCGTACCCGCGATAGCCGCCGAACTCGGAGTCAGCCGAGCCACCCTGTACCGAACCCTCGCTGAAAGACGAACCCGCCGATGACCGCTCACTCCGCCGACCCTCAGACGACCGCGCCGCTCAGCGGTCACGCCACCGTGACGCGTCTGCCGACGTCGTATCCGCTCGTCGATCCGGAACTCGACGCATGCCTCGATCCGGACCTCTTCCAGCAGGGGTTCGACGAGTCGCTCGCCTACCTGTCGAGCCTTCCGCAGACGTGGGCGCGGCACCACGCGGCGTCAGTTCTCGAGAACGGCACCGACCCCGACGACGACCTGAGCTATCAGCGCGGTTACCGCGCCGGCCTCTACGGATTCCTTCGCCACGGCACCACCTGACACCCTCGCGTCGGTCTTACCTGCCGCGCGGCGTGAGAATGACCACGGGGATGTCCCGATCGGTCTTGCGCTGGTAGCCCTCGTAGCCGGGGTTGATCTTCACGATCGACGGCCACAGCCGCGACTTCTCCTCGGCGCTCGCCCGTCGCGCGGTCCATGACGTCGTCGTACCGTCGACAGTCACCTCCACGTCGGGGTTCGCTGCGAGGTTCTTGTACCAGTCGGGGTGGTCGGAGTGTCCGCCCTTCGAGGCGACGACCACGATCTGATCGGCCGAATAGATCGGTGCCGTGAGCATCGTCGACCGGCGCTGCCCCGACTTCCTTCCGATCGTGTGAAGCTCAAGAGTCTGCATCCCCAGCATCCGTTTCGGGAAGCGTCCGCCGGTGATCGCCAGGAGCGCGCGATGACCGTTCTCCAGAACCCAGGCACCGGCGGACGCGGTCGTGTCAGAGAGCTTCATGCGGCCCATTGTGCCGGAACGGCGCGGGCAGCGCCCTCGGCAGTCATGGATGACCGCTCAACCGACCGAACAGGTCACCATTCGTAGAATCCCTGCCCCGTCTTGCGGCCGAGATGCCCGGCTGCCACCTTGTCACGGAGTATCGCGGGCGGCTCGAACCTCGGTCCGATCTCCTTGGCGAGATGCTCGGCGATGGCGAGACGGACGTCGAGTCCGACGATGTCCGTGGTGCGCAAGGGTCCGGTGGGATGCTTGTAGCCGAGGGTCATCGCCGTGTCGATGTCCGCCGCGGAGGCGACACCTTCCTCCACCATCCGCATCGCCTCGAGTGCGATCGCCACTCCAAGCCGCGACGAAGCGAACCCCGGCGAGTCCGTGACGGTGATACCGGTCTTCCCGATGTCGCGCACCCACTGCTGAGCATCGGCGACCAGTGTCTCGGACGTCTTCGTGCCGACGACGATCTCGACGAGGTCGCTGGCCGGCACCGGGTTGAAGAAGTGCAGACCGATGAACTTCTCCGGTGAGGTGAGTGAATCGGCCAGACCGTCGATCGACAGCGAACTGGTGTTGGTCGCCACGACGGCGAGCGGAGCGGTCTTCTCTATGCGCGCCAGGACCTCCGCTTTGACCTCGACGATCTCCGGCACCGCCTCGATGACCAGTCCGCATTCGGCGAGGTTCTCAGCGCCGGTCGTGACGTCGGCTCGGCGAAGTGCGTCGTCGACAGAATTGGCGAGCACACCCCTCTCCGCCGCTTTGGTCAGACTCGAAGCGATCCGATCGCGAGCGCGGTCGGCGGCGGAGTCGTCCGCTTCGATCACCGTGACCGCGGTGCCGGAACGCAGGAAGGCGTGCGCGATCCCGGCTCCCATCCGTCCGCCTCCGTACACCCCGACCCTGGTGGGCAAGCTCATCTTCGTCTCCGTCTCTTGCATGGTCTGGTCCGGCCTGCGGGAATTCCGCAGCACCTCGATGTAGTCGTCGATACATGACATGGCGCGTCGATTCAGCCCGCGCCACCGACTCCGTCAGTCAGCGATTCCCGCAGTCGGAACTTCTGAATCTTGCCGCTGGGCGTGATCGGCAATTCACCGCGCGTGACAATACGTTCGGGGAGGTAATGCTTGGAGAGCCCTTGCGCGAGAAGGTATTCCGACAGCCCTGCGAGCGTGAGCGCGGGCCGGCCGTCCTTCATCACGAGCACCGCGCAGACACGTTCGCCGAGCCGTTCGTCGGGAATGCCGACGACGGCCGTGTTCAACACGTCGGGGTGGTCGAAGATCAACGACTCGATGTCGGTCACCGGGACGTTCTCGCCGCCCCGGATGACGATGTCCTTGCTCCGTCCCGACAGGGAGATCCAGCCGTGTTCGTCGATGCCGGCTCGGTCGCCGGTCGAGAACCACAGTCCCGGGCGATAGTCTCGCGATGTGGCATCGGGTCTGTCGAAGTAACCGTAGACCACACCTGGGCTCCGCATCAGGAGGTCGCCGACCACTCCGGTCGGGCACTCGTTGCCGTCGACATCGACCACGCGCATCTCCGAGCCCTCGAAGACCGACCCGTCGGTGCGCAGAATGGCGTCCGACTCCTTCGGCGTACACGAGACGAGGATGCTGCACTCGGTCATCCCCCAGGCGGGAGCCTCGTAGGCGCCGAGAGCCTCCGCGGCTTGGACCGGCAGATTCCGCGGTACCGACGATCCCGCGATCACCAGGCACGAGAGCGGGTTGTCCGCATCGCCTGCGAGATCGGTGCGCATCATGTCCTGCAGGAACGTGGGTGCGCCGAAGAAGGTGGTCACCCCTTCCTCCCGGATCACCTGCACGCCCCAGTCCGGGTCCCATCGGTCGACGTGCACGGCGGTACCGCCGAGAACGACGGTGAACACTCGGCCGGCGCCACGAGCTCGCCGCCGGTCTTGTACAGTTCTCGTCTACGGCCTGGACAAGGCCCTGGAGGTCGAGGTGATCGGCGGAGACGGCACCGGCGCCCACCTGACCGGACTCCTCAACACCAGCGGCGTGCAGATCCAGGCGTTCGCCACCAACGCCCTGACGTCCATCCGTAAGGCCATCACGGCCCAGGAAACCCTCGGCTACGAGCCGAGCGTCCTGTTCATCTCCCCGGCCGATTGGGAGGCCGTGGAACTCCTGGCCACCTCGGACGACGCCATCGCATTCCGAGTCGTCCCGATTGACCTCATGGAACGTGAGCTGTGGGGACTCCGCGCGGTCCTGACCACCGCGCTCCCGGCAAAGACAGCCGTGGTCCTGGACCCGTCGGCAGTGAGCGTGGACGTCGTGGGCGCGGCCGTCGATATCGAGTGGGACACCTCGGGCGAACTGTTCGAGCGCAACCAGACCCGCGTCCGTGTCGAGGGCCGGTTCGGCGTGAGCGTCTACCGCCCCGAGGCCATCGTCAAGGTCGGCACCGCCGCCTGACAATGACCCTCTGACTCCGAGGCCCAGGTTCCGCACTCCGCCGCGCGGCGCCTGGGCCTCGGTTCCGTTTCAACACAAGGAGATTCACGCCGTGGGCATCATGGACCATATCCCGCACTTCGGCATGGAGTGGAGCGGATCACGAGTCACCTGGCTGGCGAAGAACCTACCGTTCGTTGGGGACGTCGATCTCAGTTCCGCTGGCATCTCCCCGTTCCGCGATGGCGGCCAGATTCCGAACTTCCGCAACGGGGGCCAGATCCCCGACGACCGAGCCGCCCGGCCCCAAGTCTCACTAGCCCGTCTCCACCGCCAACACGGCACCAGCGGAGAGCGCGCGACGTCTGCGCAGCGAGCCGGCGGAGCACTCCCGACCAACCGCGCCCAGGCCACGGAGGCCAACATGGCCGCCCGCCGGCGCCAGGGCGGGGCGTCGGCACCGACCCGACGCCGGCCGAACCCACCACGAGCTCCACGGCACTCCGCCGGCCAGCACACCGGCATCGGCGCCGACATGGCCGCCCTCACTCCGGCATCGGCCGGACTCAGCGGAGGCGGACCCGTCGGACTCCACGCCGTCACCGGCGCGCGGCGCCAGAAACACGAGTTCTGTCCCGGCGTGGCCTGACCGTCATGCGCGGCCGGGATCACCACGCCTGTGAGGTAACGCGCTACCGCCGAAAGAGCTTCGGATTACTCGCCATGAGGTCCCGCGTGCGCTCGCCCAAGTGATAGAACTGGGTGGACTGACAGATCCACCTCGTGGGCGCTTTAGAACCTGCTACCCGGTTGAGTAGAGCACACATCAGGAGTATCCGTCCGCTCCTCATCAGGGTCGAAACCTCGTACGAGTCATACGAAACCAATGGGTCGTGTTTCAGAGCTGTGTATCGGTCCCAGAACAGACGCGCCCACTTGCACTCATCACCACCGACGAACTTCCGGAACGCTGAACCAACGTGCATAGCCAGCAATTCGGCGTACCCCTTGTTCTTGACCTTGGTCCACTTCGGCCTCGTAGTCGACTCCTTCTTGCACGCTCCGACCCAGTACTCGATAGCGACGGCGATGTTCATTAGCTCGACCTCGACCGTCGTCATGCCGAATCGGCGAGCGCTGGTCAACGGCCCCACCGCGCGGGGATGCGTCTCAGCCAACAACAGCCATCGCCGCACGCCTGGCGCACCACCAATTGCCCCGAGTGAGAAGGCCGGCCGCTCGGACTTCTCCGAGGCACGCTTTACCCCCTCGGGAACGTCCATGAGCGAATTGCTCCACAGCGCACCCTTGCTCGGCTCAACGTCCTTCCGGTAGTGAGGGACTAGCGAACCGCCGACGCACGGGACGAAAGCGTCGTAGGCCAAGTTGATTAGATCCTGGAAGGCAATCACCGGGCGAATGAGTTCATACCATGTACCGGGCCTAGATCTGGTGATGGTGAATGTCAGTGGTGTCGACGCCGCGAACTGATCGAACTGGCGCTCGCTAGCTTCCCAACTGACACCAATCTCCAGGGTCCGCCGGTCGCTGATCTCCGCAGTGATCGGAGTCACCCGGCGAACCGTGTAGGTCATTGTGTTGACCCGGCCGTCTGGCTGCCGGTCGTAGTCGATGTGAGCGCCCTTCGCTCCGCTCCACATGACAAGTCCATAGAAGTTCGCGGTGATCGAGACAACCTTCGCACTGGCTAGCTCGCTCGGGTCAACACCGACAACGAATCCGCGCGCGAGGTAGGAGCGTACAGAGATCTTGTTACCCCCCATTACGCTGTTCTCGGGGACACTTCGAATGTCGTAGGCAACCGTCCCGCCGACCTCAGTAGCGCCATAAACGGCGTCTGGCATGGGAGTACTCCCCGGCTGTGGGAGTCCCTCGTCGGGTCGTTTGATAGTCCGAATGGCGAGGTAGTCGTCCTGTTGCTCGGCATGCCCTTGCCAGGAGGTGTCGGCTCGGTTGTAGGTCGCCAGGTCTACCCAAAAATGACCCATAGTTCCACCGAGAGTCTCATCTACCTTCTTGTCCACCGCGTAATCAAAGCACGGACGAAGATTGCGGATTGACGCGCAAGAGTGGGCACGTAGAGGGCACACACGACTGTGACCAGCACATAAGTGCTGGTCACGACGTCGGGCTGACAGGATTTGAACCTGCGACCACTTGACCCCCAGTCAAGTGCGCTACCAAACTGCGCCACAGCCCGTCTGCTCCGCCTGGCGAAGCGAATTCACCTTAGCTCACCCGACGGCCAGACTGCTAATCGCCTGCGTACGGCTACTTTTCGGCGCGCTGACGGTCGACCGCGATCCAGATCGCGGAGACGATCAGAGCCCCGATGATGGAGCCGATGATGCCGCTGGGACGGAACTCGATACCGTCACCGGCGATCAGGCTGATCAAGAGTCCGCCCACGAATGAGCCGATGAGGCCCGAGGCCAGAGCCATGCCCCAGTTGAGCCCCTTGCGGCCGGTTCCGAGGATCAGTTGGGCGGCAGCACCGATGAGCATGCCCCAGAGGACGATTCCGATGATCAACATGCCGGAATTGTGCCACAGCGCCCGAGCACTACTCGTACTCAGGCGCTGTGGGCACGTAGTTACTTCTTTCGGTCGCGCTTGTCGCGCACACGGACGTTGATCCGCACGGGCGAACCGTCGAAGCCGAACCGCTCGCGCAGTTTCCGCTCCAGGAAGCGGCGGTACCCCGCCTCCAGGAAGCCGGTGGTGAACAACACGAAGGTCGGAGGTCTGGTCGCGGCCTGCGTGGCGAACATGACACGCGGCTGTCGCCCTCCGCGCACCGGCGGCGGCGTGGCGGCGATGATCTCCTTGAGCCACGAGTTGAGCTGACCGGTGGAGATGCGCTTGTCCCACGACTCCAGCGCGCCCTCGAGCGCGGGAACCAGCTTCTGGACGCTCCGCCCGGTCATCGCCGAGATGTTCACCCGCCGTGCCCATGGAACGCGCGCCAACTCACGGTCGATCTCGTTGTCGAGTTCGTAGCGGCGGTCCTCGTCGACGAGGTCCCACTTGTTGAACACGACGACGAGCGCACGACCGCTGTCGACGATCATCGACAGCACGCGCAGGTCCTGCTCGGTGATCGTCTGACTGGCATCGATCAGCAGCAGAGCCACCTCGGCCGAGTCCAGTGCCGCACGGGTCCGCAGCGACGCGTAGTACTCGTGCCCGGTGGCGTTCCGCACCTTGCGGCGCAATCCGGCGGTGTCGACGAACTGCCAGGGCTTGCCGCCCAGTTCGATCAACTCGTCGACGGGGTCGACGGTGGTGCCCGCGACGTTGTCGACCACAGCGCGTTCCTCACCGGCCAACTTGTTCAGCAGCGAGCTCTTACCGACGTTCGGCTTTCCGACGAGCGCGACACGCCGCGGACCGCCGACGGCGAATCGTTCGCGCGGCGACTCCGGCAGAACCTCGAGGATCTTGTCCAGGAGATCTCCGGTACCGCGGCCGTGAGCAGCCGAAATGGTGTGCGGCTCCCCCAGCCCGAGCGACCACAGCGATGCAGCCTCGGCTTCCATCCGCTCAGAGTCGACCTTGTTCGCCGCCAGCAGCACCGGGGTCTTCGACCGCCTCAGCACACGGGCGACGGCCTCATCGGTGGCAGTGGCGCCGACGGTGGCGTCCACGACGAGGACGATCGCATCAGCCGTGCGCATCGCGTACTCGGCCTGGGCGGCGATCGCCAGGCCCATCCCCTTGGCATCCGGCTCCCAGCCACCGGTGTCGGTGACCATGAACTGGCGGCCGATCCAGTCGGCCTTGTACGACACACGGTCGCGCGTGACACCCGGGACGTCTTCGACGACCGCCTCACGACGACCGAGAATGCGGTTCACCAAGGTCGACTTGCCGACGTTGGGCCGTCCCACGATCGCGACCACCGGCAGTGCGGCGCTCTCTCCCGCGGCGTCGTCGGTCACGAAATCGGACAGGTCCCAATCGCCCTCGTCCGACCATGTGCCGTCGCCGGCCAGGTTGGGGTCGGCGAACTCGGTGGAGAAATCGTCACTCATGGGCGGACTCCGATCCGCTCGGCGACCAGCTCGGCGAGCCGGTCGATCACTTGCTCAAGGGTCATGTCGCTGGTGTCGACCAGCACCGCGTCGTCGGCCGCGCGCAGCGGCGACACCGCTCGGGTCGAATCCAGATGGTCGCGACGGTTCACGCTGTCGAGGACCTCGGAGAGAATGCTCTCGCGGCCGGCAGCGAGATTCTGCCGGTGACGCCGCTCGGCCCGGGCCTCGGGCGTCGCGGTCAGGAACACTTTGAGTGCGGCGTCCGGGAACACCACGGTGCCGATGTCACGTCCTTCGACGACCAGGTACGCGTCGTCGGCGTGCGCGCGCTGCAGTTCGACGAGCTTCTCGCGCACCCGCGGGTTCGCCGACACCGCGGACACCGCCGCGGTGACCTCGTCGGTGCGGATCTCTCGGGAGACGTCTTCACCGTCGAGGAACACCTGGGTGTCCCCCGCGTCGTCGCCGCCGACCGTCAGCCGGATGTCGGCGGCGTCGACGATGTCGCCGACCTCGTCACCGTCGGGCCGAACTCCCGCCCGCAGGACGGCGAGCGTCGCGGCACGGTACATCGCGCCGGTGTCGAGCATGTGGGCCCCGATGCGGGACGCCAGCTTGCCCGAGACCGTCGATTTGCCGGTTCCCGCGGGGCCGTCGATCGCGACGACCCTCATCGACTCAGCAGCACTCGGTTCGCTGACGCCGGTCACATTCCCACCGCCTTGTACAGCGCGCCGATCTCCTTGTTGTCGAGGACGCGCAGGCTGCCGGGACGCTGCTTGCCGAGCGCCACCGGACCGATGTCGGTACGGACCAGTCGTGTCACGGGGAAACCGACCTCGGCGAGCAGGCGACGCACGACTCGCTTGCGGCCTTCGTGCAGGGTCAACCGGATCAACGACTTGCCCTGATTCACCTCCAGGAGTGCGAACGAGTCGACGCTCACCGGGCCGTCCTCGAGCTCCACTCCCCGACGCAGCTCTCGACCGAGCCCGCGGTTGACCTCGCCGCGCACCGTCGCCAGGTACGTCTTCGGCACCTCGTACGACGGGTGCATCAGGCGATGCGCGAGCTCGCCGTCGTTGGTGAGCAGGAGCAGTCCTTCGGTGTCGGCGTCGAGCCGCCCGACGTGGAAGAGGCGCTGACCGGCCATCACACGCTCGGCGACGATGTCACCGATGCAGGGTCGGCCGTGCTCGTCGCTCATCGTGGAGTGCCAGCCCTTGGGCTTGTTCAGCGCCAGGTACTGCTTGGACTCGTCGATGACGACGCGGGCGCCGTCGACCTTGATGATCGCGGTGTTCGGGTCGATCCGCAGTCCCTGCTCGACGACCACTTCGCCGTCGACCTCGACACGTCCGGCGGCGATCAGTTCCTCGGCGCCTCGACGGGAGGCGACGCCCGCCGCCGCGAGGACCTTCTGCAGTCGCATCCCGTCGGAGACGTAGGTGACGCCGTCGCCCTCCACCTCAGCCACCTGGTGGCGGGCGGGTTTGGAGTTGTTGAGGCGGATCTTGCCCGACTCGACGTCGACGCGGGAGCTGCCTTTGCGATGCGGCTTGCGGCTCGACGGCTGCTGTCCCGGACCACCCCGTTTGGCCGGCGCGCCGCGCTTGCCCGAGGGAGCGCCCTTCTTGCCTGCCGCGTTCTTGCCGCGTGCATTCTGTTTGTCCGACGACGAGCGGTTGGTCCCGCTCCCTCGTCGCTTTCCCGGTGTGCCGTCTCGGCTAGCGGATGCCATGAAGTGTCCTTCGACTGTATTGATTTTCAGGTGGTGTCACGGCCCGAGGCGGCTCAGCCCTCATCGGCCTCCGCCAATGCCTGCGCCGAGACATCAACATTCGATTGTGCCTGGCCACCGCCCAGTTTGGCGAATCGCGGATCGTCGAGGAGTTCCTCGCCGAGGTCGTCGATCACGTCGACGCCCGGAAGCAGGGGTGCGATGTCGGGCAGATCACTCAAGGACGCGAGACCGAGCCGCTCGAGAAAGAGCTCGGTGGTGACATACAGCGTGCCGTTCGTCGTCTCGTCGGTCCCGGCCTCGCTGATGAGCCCGCGTGCGAGCAGTGTCCGCACCACTCCGTCGACGTTGACTCCGCGGATCGCGCTCACGCGAGCACGGGTGACGGGTTGCCGGTAGGCGACCACGGCGAGCGTTTCGAGCGCCGCTCGCGTCAGCTTGCTCCGCGTGCCGTCGAGCAGCAGCTTCTCGACGTAGGGCGCGTAGTCGGAACGGGTGTAGAAGCGCCATCCGTCGCCGGCGAAGCGAAGGTCGATCCCACTGCCTGCCGCGGTGAGGTCGGCGCTCATCCGCCGAAGCATCTGCCGGACGCGTGTGCGGTCCTGACCGACAGCGGACGCGAGTTCGTCCACCGTGGCCGGCGTGTCGACGACGAGGAGCACCGCTTCCAGAGCGGCCCGCAACTCGTCGTCTTCCAGGTGATCGCCCTCGTCGATGCCGGCGTCCATGTCGGGTTCGTCCGTCCGCCCATGATCGCTCGTCATCCCCGGTTCTGTCGTCATCCGTAGTCCTCCGACTTCTCGATGTCGATCTCCTGTGCTTCGCGGTCGCCGGTCCAACAGACTTTGAGCTCACCGAGCGGCTCCGGCTGCTCGAACTGCACCGCGCGCTCCCGATACAGCTCGAGCAATCCCAGGAACCGGGCCACCACCTCGAGCCCGTTCGCGCACTCTGCCACCAATGCCCCGAACGTCAACCACTGACCATCCGCCGCGGTGAGCAGTTCGGTGAGCCGTTTGGCCTGTTCGGGCACCGACACCGTGGATCCGTGCAGGTGGTCGAGCCCGACGGTCGGCTTCGGCTTCGGTACGACGGCCGCCGCAGCGATCTCCGCGAATCGCTGCGGATTCACTCCCAGATCCACCTCGGGCAGGAGATCTTCGAACCTCGCCTCCAGCGAAACAGCGCGCGGATACCGTTGCAGCGCTGCCGCCTCCAGTTCGCCGAACAGGACGGCGACCTGCTTGTAGGCACGGTACTGCAGAAGCCTCGCGAACAGGAGGTCGCGGGCTTCGAGCAGCGCCAGGTCTTCGGGGTCCTCCACCTCGCCGGAGGGCAGCAACCGCGCGGCTTTGAGATCGAGCAGGGTTGCGGCGATCACCAGGAACTCAGTGGTCTGTTCGAGGTCGGCCTCGGCGCCCAGCGCCTTGGTGTATGCGATGAAATCGTCGGTCACCACGTGGAGCGCCACCTCTGTGACGTCGAGGCGGTGCTGGCTGATCAGGTTGAGCAGTAGGTCGAACGGCCCGGAGAAGTTGGCGAGGCGGACCTGGAAGCCGTCGCTCCGCCCGCCCGCCTCGGCGTCTGCCGTCTCCGGGCCGGAGGTCGCGGGCCCGTCGCCGACGGGGGTCAGAGTCTCCTCGGTCCCGGTCACGCCTGAGTCTCGTTGCGGGCGATCACCTCACGTGCGAGGTCGCGATACGCTTTCGCCCCCGACGACTTCGGCGCCCATGACGTGATCGGCTCACCGGCGACCGACGTCTCCGGGAACCGCACGGTTCGGTTGATGACGGTGTCGTACACGGCGTCGCCGAACACCTCGACCACGCGGGCCATCACTTCCCGCGAGTGCAGAGTGCGCTGGTCGAACATGGTGACCAAAATGCCCCCGAGTTCCAGCTTGGGGTTGAGTCGATCGTGAACCTTCTCGATGGTGTCGGTGAGAAGTGCGAGCCCGCGAAGGCTGAAGTACTCGCACTCCATGGGAATCACGACGTTGTCGGCGCACGCCAGCGCATTCACGGTGAGCAGGCCGAGCGACGGCTGACAGTCGATGAGGATGTAGTCGTAGCGGTCGGCCACCGGGTGCAGCGCACGGGCGAGCGCCTGTTCGCGCCCGACCTCGGTGACGAGCTGGATCTCGGCCGCCGACAGATCGATGTTCGACGGGAGCAGATCGAGTCCGTCGACGCGGGTGCGCATGAGGACGTCGTCGGTCGCCGCGTACGGCGGGACCAGGAGGTTGTGGACCGTCTCTTCGAGTTCATGGTGCGCCACCCCGAGACCGGCGGACAGCGCCCCCTGCGGGTCGAGGTCGACGAGCAGTACGCGTCGACCGCATTCGGCAAGTGCGGCACCGAGATTGATCGTCGAGGTGGTTTTGCCGACGCCGCCCTTCTGGTTGCACATCGCGACGATGACCGCCGGGCCGTGCTTCTCGCGGGGCGCGGGGTCTGGAATGTCGCGGTAGGGACGTCCCGTCGGCCCGAGCTTGTCCGCCGGCACGTCGAGTTGACCCTGCTGTGCTTTGCCGCGGGGGTTGGATGCACTCACCTGTTCGATGCTCCTCCCCGGTTGTGCACGCTGCGAAACTGGTCGTCTCGATCCTAATGTGTCGAGACGGACGTCCACGGCAGGCGCTCCGCAGACCTGCTGCACCTGGCCGGTCCGTCCATGATCGCCCGACGTCGCAGCCGCAATCGGCGGCGTCGGAGTATCGGCCGAGTCCTCAACCTCGCCTTGAGACTGAAGCCGACCGCCCGTCGGCGGCCGAACGGGATAGCCGTCGCGACAGCGCGATTCACAGCCTCGGTTGCGGCAACGGCGGCGGCTGGGGTTGGTGGTCCGGGAGGAGTTCGGCGTGGTGGATCTGGTTGATCCGCCACCGTCGGGCGGTGCGGTTGTCGCTCGGTCGCCAGGCGATGCGCCCGGCGTGGGGTCCGTCGATCAGGA
>NZ_KQ969295.1:0-122076 GCF_001578675.1 Gordonia sp. QH-12 | reverse complement strand
CGGTGAACCGTCCGATCCCGGCGGCGCTGACGCGCCGGCGGCGGGCGGCACCGTCACCGAGCCGCAACCCCTGCGCCAGATACTGATGCACCGACAGGTACCCGGCTTTGCGATACACGGCCCGGTCGGAGACCTCCACCAACACTGCCGCGTCGACACCGTCGAGACGACGATGCGTGCGCTCGAGGGTCTCGACGGTTTCCAGCAGGGTGTCTTCGGCCACCGCGGACAGCGGCAGGGACGCGAACTTGGTCGCCGCAGCCTCCAACAGGCGGGCGAGGGCGGCCGGGTCGTCCGGCAGCAGCACTTCTGACGCGCCCATCGAACCCACCCCTCCACCTGCACAGTGCCCGAGAACACTTCTGGTGTGTTTCTATGTTCGAACTCTACCGCCGCCCTCTGACAAAACCTCTGGCAACCTCTGCTGCTCAAGCCGGGCGCGCAGCCTCGGCTCACTTCCGGCCCGACACCATCGCGGCCACCTCACCCCATTTGATGCGACTGCCGGTGCGCAGGATCGACCGCGTGTAGATCCGCGATGCGACCCAGACGGCGAGCAGGCAGGCGGCGACCATGATGGCGAAGGTGCCGATCACCTGCCCCGGATCGGTGTCTCCGGTCGCGATGCGGATGGGCATCAGCACTGCGCTGAACGGCGGGATCCAACTGAGCGTCTGAATCAGCGTGGAATCGAGTGCCTGGATGCCGAAGGTGCCGGAGTACAGTGCGGCGAGCACGAGGATCGTCAGCGGTGCCGAACTGGAGTTCAATTCCTCCTGCCGGCTCACCATCGCGCCGGTGGCCGCATAGAGCGCGGCGAAGAAGAGGAATCCGAGCAGGAACCACGCGATCACGGCGGCGAAGACGGTGGTCGCGGTGCCGGTCAGGGTGAGGAGCCCGGTGGCGCGGCCCGCGATGAGCGCGGTCGCTCCGATCAGCACCACCTGTGCCAGAGAGATGGCGCCGATACCGAGGATCTTGCCCCAGAGCAGCTGGAGCGGACGCACGGCCGACAGCAGCAGTTCGACGATGCGCGACGACTTCTCCTCCACCACGCCCACTGCCACCATCAGCCCGCCCATCATGATCGTCATGATCAGCAGGATCGATCCGATCAGGGCGACGGTCACACGCTGCGCCTCGTCGGGCTTCTCGGCCTGCGTCCGGTCCAGCGTGAAACGAGGCTGCGGCAGCGAGGCGGCGTCGACGCCGCGGGCGGACAGCGCCTCCGACAGATCTCGCTGGGCGACGGCACCGCGCAGGACGCCCTCGATCGTCGGATCCATGCCGTTCTTGCTGACGGCGGTGTAGGCACCGGGTCCGGTGACGATGAGAGCCGCGGCCAGATCCCCGTCGCCGACGGCCGACCGCGCCGCGTCGGCGTTCGGCAGCACTTCGGTCTCGATCCGCTGTCCGGCGGCGTCTCCGCCGGACTCGATGGTCGCCGACAGTCCGGCGTCTGCGCCGACGATCCCGACCTTGTCGACGCTGTCGCCGCCGGACAGTGCGGACCAGACGATGGCGCCGATGATGATCACCGCCATCATCACGCCGGTCGAGATGATGAACGACTTCTCGCGCGCGCGGGTGTTGATCTCGCGCCCGGCGACGAGCTTGATGTTGTTCAACGTGGAATTCATTTCGTCACACCAACTCTCGGAACAGCTCGGTCAGGGAAGGGGCGGTGGTGGCGAACCGGTGCACTGGGCCGGCGGCCATCGCGGCGGTGAGAATCTGCTGGTCGTCGGTTCCGTGGTCGATGTGCAGCACGGCCGAAGCGTCGCGGTACTCCACATCGGTGACGCCCGGCAGGCCGTCGGCCCAGCGGGTCTCCGACCGTGGGCCGCGCACCTCCAAGCGAAGGCCGTCGCGGGCACGGAGGTCGTCGACGGTGCCGAGTGCCTTCATCACCCCGCCGGAGATGACGCCGACTCGGTCGCAGAGACGCTCCACCAGGTCGAGCTGGTGCGAGGAGAAGATGACCGGGATGCCCTGCGCGGCCTTGTCGGTGAGGACTTCGCTCATCACGTCGACGGCCACCGGATCGAGCCCGGAGAAGGGCTCGTCGAGCACCAGCAAATCGGGGTCGTGCACCAGTGCGGCGGCCAGCTGCACGCGCTGTTGGTTGCCGAGCGAGAGGTCGTTGACCTGGTCGCCGAGCCGACCGTGGATGCCCAGCCTGCGAGTCCACTTCTCGGTCGCGTCGGCGGCCTCGGACTTCGACAATCCGTGCAGCCGTGCGAGGTAGGCGAGCTGATCGCCGACCTTCATCTTCGGGTAGAGACCGCGCTCCTCGGGCATGTACCCGATCCGCTTGCGGCCGTCGAAGTCGATGGGCGCGTCGCCGAGCCGCACGTCGCCGGAATCGGCGGCCAGCACGCCGAGCACGATGCGCATCGTGGTCGACTTGCCTGCCCCGTTGCTGCCGACGAATCCGAAGATCTCGCCCGGCGCCACGGAGAAGGTGACATCGTCGAGCGCCCGCACGGAGCCGTACGACTTGGCGAGGTGATTGATGTTCAGTGCTTGTGGCACGGGGATCTCCTAGATCTCGTCGCTGGAGTGTTCGGGTTCGGGGTCCTGCATCCACCAGGACATGAGGACGTCCGGAACGCAGGAGAGCGCGTACACGGACGCGATCAGCAGCCACGCGATCGACATGACGGTCTCACCGGAGACGTAGTCGCGGTAGCCGAGGACGATGAGGATGGCGTAGACGACCATCATCGGCGGCAGGAGCAGGTTGTAGCTGAGCGCGCGGGCGGCGTTGCGCTGAGTCAGCTGCAACTCGTCGAGGGTGTCGGCGGGTGCGCCCGCGATGGATTCGGTGACCACTCGCAGCATCATCAGCACCACGAGGGAGGTCACCAGGCCGATGGCGAAGGGCACGGCCGACCACAGCGGCGCCCAGAACGATGCGATCGAGGAGATCACCACCACGCAGAGCAGGATCAGCAGGACCGACGACAGCAATCGTCGGCCGCGGCGGTTGCGAAGGCCGGGCAGCCACGTGCCGGTGGTTCGGACGAAGGTGTCGTGGCGTCGCGCCGCCGACCGGCTGTACCGCCGCACCCATTCGGGGATGGCGGAGTCTGGAAACACGTAGTTCGGGTCATGCATGGTCGGGTCCCCCGTACAGTTCCGTCGACATGGCGGTGAACTCGGTCCGGCTGAAGACCGCTTCGACCGGCAGGCCGAAGACGTCGCAGATCCGGAACGCCAGGTCGAGGCTCGGATAGTTGTCGCCACGTTCCAGCGCGCCGACCGACTGAACATTGATGTCGACCAGTTCGGCCAACTGCGCCCGTGACATCTTCCGCTCCGCGCGCAGAACGGCGATGCGGTTGTAGATGGGGAGCTTGGGTCCCCGCCTGATCGGACTCACAGAACACAGTGTTGGGAAAACACAACAAATTGTCAATGGTTCAGTATCAAGTCGGGCCCGGAGGGCACCGCTGAAGCGCGGTGGATAGCATGCCCGCATGATTGTGAGCAGCACCGTGGGATCCGTGACGACCATCGAACTCGCCCGCGAGGAGAAGCGGAACGCCCTCGATCAGGACATGGTCCAGGGCCTCTCGGAGGCGTTCACGGCCGCGGTCGACGGCGGCGCCCGCGCCATCGTGCTCACCGGTCGGGGCAATGTCTTCAGTGCTGGCGCCGACCTCTCCGGTCCCGTCTACGACCAGTCGTTCCTGGACCGGCTCGTCGCACTCATCGAGCAGATCGAATCGACTCCCGTCCCCGTCATCGCCGCACTGAACGGCGCCGCGCTCGGAGCCGGATTGCAGCTGGCGATGGCGGCCGATCTCCGGGTGATGGCCGATGTGGCGTTCGCGGGGATTCCGGCGGCAAAGATCGGCGTCGCCGTCGACGAGTGGACCATCAGGAGGCTCGTGTCGCTGGTGGGTGCGGGCCAGGCGCGCGGGATGCTGCTCGGCTGCGAGCCGCTCTCGTCGGACCGTGCCCTCACGCTCGGCTTCGCCAACAGGTTCGGTGATCTGGCCGTCGCCCAGAAGTGGGCCGCCGAGATCGCCGAGTACGCGCCGCTCACCCTGCGGCACTACAAGCTCGTGCTCACCGGAGACGGAGCGCGAGACGACGCGCCCGAGGAACGAGCGGCCGCCATGCGCGCGGCGTGGCTCAGCGAGGACGTTCAGGAGGCCCGTGCCGCGCGGGCGGAGAAGCGTGCCCCGGTTTTTCGGGGACGCTGAGTTTCAGGGGCGCTGATCAGTCGCCGAGGGTCTGCCGCAGATAGGGGTTCGCGAAGGTGCGGTTCGGATCGAAGTGATTCCGGACGGCGAGGAAGTCGTCGAACTCGGGATACACACTGCGGAGGTACTCCGCGTCGCGGGTGTGCATCTTGCCCCAGTGCGGCCGGCCGCCGTGCGCGACCATGATGTCCTCGACGTCGCGGAAGTAGGCCTCGGAGTCGCGCACGTCGTCGCGGTGATAGCGGTGTACCGCGATGTAACCCGATGCACGGCCGCTCGCCGTCGAGAGCATCAGGTCGTCGGCCGCGGCCGCGCGCACCTCGACCGGGAAGCTCACCTTGTGCCTGCGCCGGTTGATGGTGGCACGCAGTTCGCGCAGCGCCTCCGGTACCGCTTCGAGGGGGATCGCGTACTCCATCTCGCGGAACCGAACGTTGCGTGCGGAGATGAAGATCTTGTCGGAGCGGTCGGTGTATGTGCGCGCCGACAGCGCCCGCCCCGACACCTGATTGATCGCGGGGACCACGCGCGGTTGGGTGGCGCTGAGCGTGCACAGCACCCGGAACATCCCGTTCGAGAGCAGTTCGTCGTCGATGTAGCGGCGTATCTTGGACGGTCCGTTCGCGGGGGTGCCCGCGGGCAGCCGGGTGTTGGTCTTGGTGAGGGTGCGGGTGGTGTGCGGGAACCAGTAGAACTCGTAGTGATCCACGGAGGCGACTCGATCGAGGAAGCCGTCGATGGTCTCGTCCGCGTCGGCGGGTGCCTCCACCGCTTCGATCGCGAAGGCGTCCACCAGCTGGAGCGTGACATCGGTCAGCACGCCGAGTGCGCCGAGGCCGAGAGCTGCGGCCTTCAGGTCGGGGTCGTCCTCGCCGACGGTGCGGACCTGCCCGGTTCCGTCGACCAGCGTGACGCCGCGGATCTGCGTCGAGATGCCTCCGAACGCCCCGCCCGTGCCGTGTGTGCCGGTGGACGTGGCGCCGGAGACCGTCTGCCGGTCGATGTCGCCGAGATTGGTCATCGCCAGACCCAGCGGCTCGAGCATCGCCGGAATCTGGTGCAGATGGGTGCCGGCTCCGAGGGTGATGCGTTTGCGGTCGGCGTCGACGGCGCGAACGCCCTGGAATCCCGACATGCCGATCTGGATGCCCGGTGCGACGGCGATCTCCGAGAAACTGTGGCCTGCGCCGACCGGCTTCACCGTCTCACCGCGTTCGGCCGCGGCCCGGACGGCGGCGGCCAGTTCGTCGACGCTCTGCGGGACGACGAGCCTGCTGGGGGCGCAGTGCGCGGTCCCGCCCCAGTTCGTCCACGTACCCGATGCCGCTCGGCTCACAAGAAACACTTCCCTTCTCCACGGTAGGTCGGAACCACCTCGACGACGTCCGCACGCCCGGCGGAGTCTCGTTCGATGAGGGCCACCGACTCCGACCTCTCGCACACTTCACCCGACTTGGTGTGCCGGAACCACACCCTATCGCCGACCGTCAGCGACCGTGCGGCCGAACCGCGCAGCGGAGTCTGCACCTCGCCCGCGGCCTCGGTGCCGATGAACTGCAGGCCGGCGGGCCAGACCGGCTTGGGGAGACGGTCGGGTCCCGGGGGGCCGGAGGCGATCCATCCACCCCCGGCACATGTCACGATTTCGTCGTCGGGACGGCGCAGAACGTCGAGTCCGAAGGACAGCGCGGGCGCCGGACGGAAGTGCCTGTACGTGTCGAAGAGATGTCCGCCGAAGAAGCCGCTGCCCGCGGCGATGTCGGTGATCGCCCGGTCCTTGGCCGTCTCCTCCAGCGATCCGGTGCCGCCGGCGTTGACGAACTCCAGGTCGGCCACCTCGCGCAGCGCCGCGATCGCCTTTCCGCGGCGGCGCCGCAGTTCCAGCATCGACACCGCCTGCATGGTCTGCACCGCGGTGTTGGTCAGGAGCTTGCCCGCGACCTCGTTTCCGACCCCCGCGACCTGCGCTTCGTACGACATCGCGCCCACCAGACGGAACCCGTCGCGCGCGACGACCGTGCGCGCCAGGGAGCGTGCCTGCTCCACGGTGTGAACGGGGGAGCGGCGGACCCCGACGTGGACGTGGCCGGCGGCGGCGCGCAGGGAGGCGTCGAGGTCGATCGCGATCCGGACCTCCGGTCGCCGCCCTGCGGCGGCGACGTCGTCGACGATGTCGAGTTGAGCCGGGTCGTCGATGAGCAGGGTCACCCGCTCGCACGCCGTCTCGTCGGCCAGCAGCCGTTCCAGGGCGCCCCGTCTGACCGTCGGGTACCCGAGGAGTACGTCGGTGATCCCGGATTCGGTGGCCAGCCAGTGCGCTTCGGCGACGTCGTAGGCCAGGACGCCGGCGAATCCGTCGCGCCCGAGGACGTCGTCGATGACCGAGCGCACACGCAGCGACTTGCTGGCCACCCGGATCGGGACGCCCCCGGCGCGGGCGCGCAGATCGGCGATGTTGTGTTCGAGTGCCCCGAGATCGAGTGCGAGCACAGGGGAGTCGAGTCCGGCGCGGCGCACCGCGTCGTCGATCCCGCCCCAGTAGTCCGCGGGATCGGTGACGTACGGGCTTCGCGTGGGCGGCATGGCGCGGCACTCCTTGTGTAGAACTCCGGCGGTTTCGACAACGATTACGCTAGACAAGCGTGAGGACACTGGGAAACACCGTCGCCGAAAGCGCTTCGGCAGTACAGGCGAGACTCGCGCGGACGGCACGGATCTTGCCGCCCGTGCACGCGGTGGGCGCGAGCCGCGAACAGATCGCACCGATGACCGCGGCTTCGCGGTTCGCGACGGACGGAGTCTTCGCCAACCGCGAGGCCGCCGCTCAGGTCCAGGGCCCGGACATGTCGGTGATGATCGACATGATGCGGCGTCGGGGGAGGCCCGGCCACCGCGTCCCGGTTCTGCGTCCCGAGTTCTCCGGCGAACCCGGTGCGCTGTCGGCCACCTGGCTGGGCCATGCGAGCATGGCCGTCGAACTCGACGGCGTGCGGATCGTCACTGATCCGGTGCTGTCCGACCGTTGCTCGCCCTCGCAGAGCATCGGTCCCCGGCGCATGCACCGGGCGCCCCTGACGGCCGGCGAGCTGCCCCCGCTCGACGTCGTGCTGATCAGCCACGATCACTACGACCATCTGGACACCCCGACGGTGCTGACCATCGCGCTGACACAGCCGAACGCGATCTTCGTCGTGCCGATCGGTGTCGCGGCGCATCTGATCTCATGGGGCGTCGATGCCGCGCGCATTCGGCAGGCCGACTGGTTCGAACAGGTGGATCTGACGGTCCGCGGCACCACGATCAGCTTCCACGCGGTGCCCGCCCGGCACTTCTCGGGCCGTGGACTCTCCCGCAACCTGACCCAGTGGGTCAGCTGGGCGGCCGTGGGACCGCAGCACCGCTTCTTCTTCTCGGGCGACACCGGATTCACGGAGAGCTACGCCGACACCGGCGCGGCGCTCGGCCCGTTCGATCTCAGCCTCGTGGCCGTCGGCGCCTACGATCCCGTGTGGCCGGACGTCCACGTCGACCCGGAAGAGGCACTCGTGGTCCATCGACTGCTGAACGGCGACGAGCGCGACGCGCTCTTCGTCCCGATCCACTGGGGTACGTTCAATCTCGCGCGGCACTCGTGGGCCGACCCCGTCGGCAGACTCACGACCGAGGCGGACCGGGTGGGCGTCGACATCTGCGTGCCGCGGCCCGGCGCCACGCTGGTCGCGCACAGCCGCAGCGGCACAGCCTTTTCCGATCCGACCTGGTGGGAGCGATCCGCATGACCACATCGACGACCACCGAGCGCGATCCGGGGCTCACCGACGAGCAGGTGGCCGCACGCGTCGCGGCGGGGCAGGTCAACGTCACCTCCGACAAGTCGGGCCGCTCGGTCGCCGACATCGTCCGGGCCAACGTGTTCACCAGGATCAACGCAATCCTCGGGGTGCTGTTCCTGATCGTCGCCGCCACCGGCTCGTTCATCAACGGACTGTTCGGGCTGCTGATCGTCGCCAACAGCGGCATCGGCATCATTCAGGAGGTCCGCGCCAAGCGCACCCTCGACCGGCTGGCGATCGTCGGACAGACCAGACCGGTGGTCCGGCGCAACGGAATCGCCGCCGAGATCCCCTCGGATCAGGTGGTGCTGGGCGACGTCATCGAACTCGGTCCCGGCGATCAGGTGATCGTCGACGGCGAGACCATCGAGTCGGAGTCGCTCGACATGGACGAGTCGCTGCTCACCGGCGAGGCGGACGCCGTCGATAAGTCTCTCGGCGACGAGATCATGTCCGGCAGCTTCGTGGTGGCCGGCTCGGGTGCGTATCGCGCCACCAAGGTCGGCGCTGATTCGTACGCCAACAAGCTCGCCGCGGAGGCCTCGAAGTTCTCGCTCGTGTCGTCGGAGCTGCGTTCGGGAATCGATCAGATCCTCCGGGTGATCACCTGGCTGCTGATCCCGGCGGGCATCCTGACGATCATCAACCAGCTGTTCATCAGCCAGAACGGGCTGCGCACCGCACTGCTGGGCATGGTCGCCGCGCTGGTTCCGATGGTGCCCGAAGGCCTCGTGCTGATGACGTCGATCGCCTTCGCGGTCGGTGTGGTCCGCCTGGGGCAGCGGCAGTGCCTGGTGAACGAACTCCCGGCCATCGAAGGTCTGGCGCGCGTCGATGTGGTGTGCACCGACAAGACCGGCACGCTGACCGAGAACGGCATGCGGCTGTCGGAGGTGCGGATCGTGGCACCCGGCTCGGGTCCGGGCGCGGTGAAGCAGGGGGATGTGGAAGCGGCCCTCGCGGCGATCGCCGCGCACGATCCGCGGCCCAACGCCAGCATCGCGGCGATCCAGGAGGCGTTCCCGGACGCTCCCGAGTGGTCGACCTCCGCGGTGCTGCCGTTCAGTTCGGCCAACAAGTTCTCGGGCATGTCGTTCATCGACGCGTCCGGCGTCTCGGTGGGGAACTGGCTGATCGGCGCACCCGACGTATTGCTCGACCCCGACAGCGACACGGCCCGGCTGGCGTCCGACCTCGGATCGACCGGATTGCGGGTGCTGCTGGTCGCGACCACCGATGTTCCGGTCGATACCGAGCCGACGGCCGACACGGCGGTGCCCGGAACGCTCGTGCCCACCGCCCTGGTGGTGTTGGAGCAGCGTGTGCGACCCGACGCCCGCGACACCATCGAGTACTTCGAGTCGCAGAATGTCGCGGTCAAGATCATCTCCGGCGACAACGCCCGATCGGTGGGCGCCGTCGGGGAGTCGCTGGGACTCGGCTCGCCCGAGACCGCCGTCGACGCTCGCGAGTTGCCGACCGACGACGCCGAACTGGCCGGTGTGATCGCCGACCACGATGCCTTCGGCCGGGTGCGCCCGGACCAGAAACGCGCGATGGTCAAGGCCCTGCAGTCCAAGGACCACACCGTCGCGATGACCGGCGACGGCGTCAACGACGTGCTCGCGCTCAAGGACTCCGACATCGGCGTCGCGATGGGTTCGGGTTCGTCGGCCGCGCGTTCGGTGGCGCAGATCGTCCTGCTGGACAACAAGTTCGCGACGCTGCCCTACGTGGTCGGCGAGGGCCGCCGAGTGATCGGCAACATCGAGCGTGTGTCGAACCTGTTCCTCACCAAGACGGTGTACGCGGTGCTGCTGGCGCTGCTCATCGGCGGCGCGGGGCTGCTCGCCAAGGTGATGGGCTGGGCGTCGATCAGCTACCCGTTCCAGCCGATCCATGTCACCATCTCGGCCTGGTTCACCATCGGGGTGCCTGCCTTCATCCTCTCGCTGGCGCCGAACAACGAGCGCGCTCAGCCGGGCTTCGTCCGCCGGGTGCTGACGCAGGCGGTGCCGAACGGCATCATCGTGGGCCTGTCCACATTCGTCTGCTTCCTGCTGGTGAACCGCGACTACTCCGCGGCCCTGGGCGGGTACGTCGCGAACGCGGCGACCCGGCCCTCCGACGGGATCGCCGCCGTCGCCAACGCCACGCAGACCGTCGGCGCGGTCCAGACGCAGGCTGCCACGGCCGCGCTCGCGACCATGATCGCGGTCGCGGTGTACGTGCTCGTGGTGGTCGCGCGTCCCTACAACTGGTGGAAGATCCTGCTGCTCGCGGTCTCGGTCGGGATGTACGTGCTGATCTTCATGCTTCCGCTGAGCCAGCGGTGGTTCCACCTCGACTCGTCGAACGGTCCGATGATGGCGGTCGCGGGAGTGTGTGCGGTCGTGGGCATCGTCGCGGTGGAGGTCTCCACACGCGTGCTCGACGGCGTGCTGAATCGGCGGTCGCGCACCGCTGAACCGCTGGTGTGACTGGACCGCCGGTGTGACGCGCGCCCGACTGAGTCGACGTACCATCGGCACATGGATCTCAAAGGACTCGTGGACAAGGCCAAGGACGCGCTGAAGTCGAACCCCGATCTCATCGAGAAGGGCGGCGACCTCATCGACAAGGCCACCGGCAACAAGTACGCCTCGCAGGTCGACAAGGCTCAGGACGCCGCGCGCAAGGCGGTCGGTGCCGAGCAGTCGAAGCCCGAGGACCGCAGAGCCGAGCACGCCCCGGCCGAGCAGCCCCAGGCCGAACAGGCCGAACCGCCGAAGGGCGAAGGCCCGGCCCAGTAGGCAACTCCCGGGGGTCGGTCAGGCCCGTGGATGCCGCCGGTACGCCGACACCGACGGCTCGCCGTCGATCCAGAACCGCCACGGTCGGTCGGCGGCGAGCCGGACGCCCACGCGCGGCCCGGCGATCACGTGCCCGCCGGCGGTCGGATCCGACGCCGGGTCGGCGGGCAGCAGGTGCACGCCGACCGGATCGAGCAGATCGGTGTCGAGGTCGGCTTTGGTGATTCCGAGTGCGCGGGTGAGATTGCCCGGGCCGCGTGCGAGGAGATGATCGGCGACGCCTCCGCGGCGGTCGCGGGCCGCCTGCACTCCGTCGATCACCGCGCCGGCTCGGATCAGCACCGCCGAGCCCTGCCCCTCCGGACTGGTGACCACGTTCGCGCAGTGGTGGGTGTGGATCTGATACACGTACAGGCGGTTCGGCGGACCGTACATGATCTCCGACCGCGGCGTCCGGGTGAACGCGTGCGAAGCGGGGTCGTCGGGCCCGTTGTACGCCTCCACTTCGGTGATTCGCACCGACACGCCGTGCCCCACCAGGACACGGTTCAGGAGCGACCGCGCCGCCGCGAGGATCGTCGGCTCGGGTGCCGTCCCGGCGTGGGCCGGATCTACCTGTGACGCGCGGTGGCGGTTAGTCTCTGTACTCATGGCAAAGACCAGTGACTCCATTCATGTCGCGCTCTCCCCGGAAGACGCCTTCAAGTGTGCCGCCGATCTCGCCCGGTACGACGACTGGCTGGTCCTCCACGACGGCTGGCGCAGCCCGCTGCCCGCCCCCGACGACCTCAAGAAGGGCACCGCGGTCTCGTCGGTGGTCTCCGTCAAGGGGGCGCGCGTGCGGTTCGCGTGGGAGATCGAGAAGCTCGACCGGCCCGGCGAGGTCGTGCTCAAGGGTAACGGCAAGGGCGGAGTGAAGGCCAAGATCAACCTGCTCGTGAAGCCGGAGGGCGACGGCTCCCGGGTCACGTTCCTCATCGACCTCGGCGGTCTGCCGCTGATCGGACCGGCGGGCAAGGCCGCGGCGATGGCGGTCAAGGGCGACATCGAGAAGTCGCTCGTCAAGTTCAACGAATTGTTCGGCTGAGCCCGGCAGAGCGGAGCCGACCGATCAGTACGCCGACACGGTGATCGTTCCCGTGTAGGTGCACATCGAGGCGCCGTTCGGGTAGGCGACGGTGAGCGCCGGAGTCCAGGTGCCGGTGTTGAGAACACCGTTCAGCCCAGATCCGCCGCTGGTGAACACGGTCTTCGGCGACGCGAGCGTCTGCGGGCCGGTCGCGGTGCCCGCGACGCCGGCGGGCGCCGTCGCACTGTAGGTGACCTGCGATTTAGGAATCACTGCGCCGTTCGGGCAGGTGAAGTCCGTCGAAGACGCGCTCGCGGACCAGCCCTGTCCCTGCCACGTACTCACCGTGACGGCGGGCAGGATGCCGGTGGCGCTGGTGGCGTACGGCACGATGGTCCCGTAGGAGCCCGCCGAGACCGACAGATCCGATGCCGCCGACGGCGCGACGGCGGCGCGTCCGTGTTTCACGTCCTCGGTGGACGGGTTCGAGGAAGTCGTCGAGGTCGCCGGGGACACCGACGACGGGGGACGGCTGGTGGCGGCCTCGGGGGTGGTCTCGGTGATGAGCTCAGTGGTCTCCGCGGTAGGCGTGACAGTCGGCTCCGCGGTCGGAACCACGGCCGTCGTGTCCGGAGCCGGCGACTCGGAGAACTGCGCATCCGCGGAATCGGCCGGCGACGTCGTCGACGTGGTCGATTCAGAGGGTGTGGCCGAGGCGGGGCAGACGCCGACAGCCAACACTCCGGCAGTCGCGAGGGCGACGGTGCCGAGCGCGGCCCTCAGTGCGCTGTTCACACGGACTCTCCCGGCCCGGACGACGATCCCCGGCGTCGTCGGAGCAGCCACGCGGCGATGCCCGCCAGTGCTGCGGCGGCGATGACGACGATCGTGACGATCAGCGCGGTGTTCGACGATCCTTCGGTCTGATCCGACTGGTCGAAGCTGATCGATGCGGTCGAGTCGTGCGTGTGCACCCCGCTCTCCAACTGCACCTCGGCCTTCCACGGGCCGTCCGGGAGCTGTGCGCTGTTCGGGACTGCGAACACGACGTCGGCCGACTCACCCGGAGCGATGGTCATGCCCTTCGACGAGACCGCCTTGGCGGAGAGCCCTCCGGGTCCCTCACTCAGCTTCAGGGTGCCGGTGACGTCGACGGCGCGCCCTCCGGTATTCGTGACGTGGGCGGTCACTTCGGCGCCGTTGTCCGCACCGCGACGTCCCTCGAGCTTCTCGATCGCGAAGTCCGACGGCGGGCCGTTGCCGGGTCCGGTGGAGAGGTACATGCGGACGCCGACACGGGATGCGAGGCCGATGCCGGTCTCCTTGTTCTGGTTCGGCACCGTGGACGCCCAAATGACGCCGTACTGCTCCATCTCCGGCGCGTCCTTGGGTACGGCGATCGTCACCGCGACTCTGGCCTTCTGTCCCGGCGCGAGGTTCAGATTCGGCTTGTCGACGCTCGTCCACGACGTCAGGAGGTTCTTCGTCCCCGGCTCGCCCGGGACGAAGCTGCCGTCGACGATGCCGGCCGGTCCCGGGTAGACGGCGATCTTCATCGCGGTGTCGGTGCCGTTCGTCACCTGGACATGGCGTGTGATCGTGGTGCCGGGGTTCAGGTTGTCGATGATGTAGAGCTGCGCCCGAGGATCGTCCTTCGACTTCGCGGGGACGTCGAGCAGTCGGATACCGATGGAACCGTCCGGCGTTCCGCGGTCGGCCGGTGCCGTCGACGATCCGGGCGCGGCACCGGCGACGGCGGGACCGGTGAGGAGGACGACACCGGTCAGGAGGGCCGCTGTCAGCGTCGCGAGAAGTGCACGGAGGGAGGAGGTGGGGCGCATGCTGGGCTTTCGAGTGCGGTGGCCGGGACACGCGCGGTGCGTGTCCCGGCCACGAGGTTCTAGCCTGTCGGGGTCAGGCGACGGAGACGGTCACGGTGCCGGAATAGCTCCCAATCGGCAGACCGCCGGTGGGGAAGTCGACCGTCAGAGCCGGACTCCAGGTGATGATCTCGAGCGGCCAGGTGAGGCCGGTCCGGGTGACGACGGTAGCGGGGGATCCGAGGCTCTTCTCTCCCTGCCCGGTGACGTCGCCGCCGCCGACCTTGCCGATGATCGCGTTCGCCTCGTACTTCACGTCGGAGGCGGGAATCGTGACGCCCTGACCGGTGAAGTCGGTGGAGGATGCCGTGGTCTCCCAGGAGCGGGGAGAGCCATTGCGATTGTCGGTCACCGAGGCCGTCGGGAGGCCCCCGGTCGCCAGGGTGCCGTTCGCGTTCGGGACGATGGCGCCGAGCGGCCCCGCGGTGATCGACAGATCGCCGCCCTGGCCGGCCACGACGAAGGTCACCTGGGTGTCGGCCGATGGTGCGGCCTCGGCAGCGCCGGAGGGGACGAGGATTCCGGCGGCGGCAGCGGCGGCCACCGCCGTGACGAGTGGGAGTTTGCGCATGTTTCGGGGCTCTCTGGTGATGTGGCCGATCGGGTGGGAGGAACCTCGGCGACCTGATCGGGTAGACGGCGAGGTGTGCCCGACAGGCGGGCGCGCCGACGGATGTCAGCGCGTGAAACATAACGCGATGTGCCGACTATGAAGCGGGGTCGTGCCGCACTTCGTGTGATCGTCGGACAGTTCCTGTGCCGCAGTGCCGGCCGGTGGCACAAATCGGCGGTTCCGCCGCCGTGTGGAGAGCCGCCGTGTGGTGGTGCGTCCTCGGGGGCGCGGCCCGGATCGACGGTGTCAGTCCCCAGCCGGCGCGAAGCCGCCTTTATCTGCGGTCGGGGCAGTGGCGAACCAGAGGTCGGGTGTCACTGACGCATACTCGGCGTCGCCCGGCCGGTAGTACAGGCCCGCTTCGACGATCGCCTTGATCGGGTACCCGTCGGGTGCTTGCATCGGATCGTTCGGCAGCGGGCGCGACGCCCCGATCGGCAGCGGCACCTCTCCGCCCTGGGAAGGGACTCGCGCGCCCGGCCGCACGGGCACCTCGGCGGCCTTCGCCGCTGCGGCGGCCGCCTCGGCCCTCGCGATCGCGTCCGCTGCGCTCGTCTCCCGGCCGTCCGCCAAGGCCCGCAGCCGGTCCGCGCGCTCGTCGGTGACCGGAGGGAATCCCGGTCCGGTCGCCGGGGTGTAGGTCTTGTAGTTGTAGGAGTTCAGGCCGCGCAGCCACGCCAGCATCAGGCCGACGAGCGGGATCAGCAGCAGGAGCATCCACCACCAGGCGGAGATGCCGTCGGTGGAGTCGTCTGCTTCGGCGACGGGGTGGACGGCAGATGCCGGAACGTCGACGTACGTGGCGCCGACGAACGGCTTCACCATCACGACGCCGTTCAACGGCTCATGACCGTCCTCACGCATTGTGCGTTCGGGGTCGGAGAAGACGTTCTGCGCGCCCGACTCCGCGGTCCACACGATAACGCCGTTCTCGTACAGCTGCCGGTAACCGTCGCCGGTCCGGACCAGATCGCCCTGCTGCTCACCGAGGGAGTCCTCCATGGTGACCGAGAGTTGGTTGATCGCCTGCCGTGCGTCGTCGCGCGTGTCGGCGTGAGCGGGGGCCGGAACCGACAGCGCGGCGGTGACCGCGACGGCCAGTCCGAGGGTGAGTGCGCGGATTCGCGACGTCATCACTGAGAGATCCTCCTGAGCTGAACAGCATTGCGGGTGCTTCGCTCACGACTCTAGACACAGCACTCTGGACACTGCGTGCTCCCGGTAGGATTCGAACCTACGACACCCGCTTTAGGAGAGCGGTGCTCTATCCCCTGAGCTACGAGAGCGGGGACCGCGGTGAGCGTCATCGGTTCGCCGCCGGCCCGGTCGGCGGCCGAGATGGGGACGCGGTCGCCGACGAGGAGAAGTCTACGTCACCGGCTCGGCTGCGACGCCGAGCGCCTCTGCTCCTCCGCACCCGCGACGCTCACTCCACATCGCCGGTGTCCGGACCGGTCGTTCGCCCCGCGGCCCGCTGTCCCGGCTACCGTAGGTGCCATGACCAAATCGATCACCGGGCAGCGGACTGTGCTGGTCACCGGAGCGAGCAGCGGAATCGGGGAGGCCGTGGCGCGACAGTTCGTGGCGCTCGGACACAAGGTGTACGGCACCAGCCGCAACCCGGACTCGGTGCGCAACCCGATCCCGGGCGTCACGTACCTGCGCCTCGACAACGAGGACTACGCGTCGGCCACCGAGTGCGCCGAGGCTGTCGGCGATCTCGACATCCTCATCAACAACGCGGGAGAGAGTGCCGCGGGTGCCTTCGAGGACACGCCGATGGACGCCGTCGAGCACCTGTTCAAGGTCAACGTCTTCGGGCCGGTCGCGCTGACGAAGGCGGTGCTGCCGTGTATGCGCCATCGTCGCACCGGGACCATCGTGATGGTGGGGTCGATGCTCTCGAGCTTCCCGGTCGCGTTCCGCACCAACTACGCGGCCACCAAGTCGGCGCTCAAGGGCTACGCGATGGCGCTGCGCCGCGAGGTGGCGCCGTACGGAATCCGCGTCACCACCGTCGAACCCGGCACCATCGCGACGGGGATCGGCGAGCGGCGCACCATCCACATCAAACCCGACTCGGTGTACCGGGAGGAGTACGAGACCCTCGCGGCGGCGACGCGCCGCAATGAGGCGAAGGGGATCTCGGCGGCGTCGATGGCGCAGGAGATCGTCGAAGCCGCGCTCGCGGAGCACCCGCGACCGCTGTACGCCCGCGGCAATCGGGCGCCGATCGTCTTCGCACTGCGGCGTCTGGTTCCGCGTCAAACGGTGCTCGACCTCACCGCGCGCATCCACGGCTTGAAGAAGGTGCGGCTCTGAACGCAGTGTTGCTGCGCGTCATCGGGATCGGACCGGGGTCGCCGCGCCAGATCACACTGGAGGCGGTGGATGCGATCGGCGCCACGGACGTCTTCTTCCTGCTCGACAAGGGCTCTCGCACAAGCGAACTGACCGCCCTCCGGGAGCAGTTCCTGACCGAGCACGGTGCGCCCGGACATCGCGTGGTGGCCATCGCCGACCCGCCGCGCGATCGTCGTCCCGACGATTACGAGGCCGAGGTCCGGCGCTGGCACGCCGCGCGCGTCGACGCGGTGCGAGCCGCGGTCTCCGAGCATCTGCGTCCCGGCGAGACCGGCGGTTTCCTGGTGTGGGGCGATCCCGCGCTGTACGACTCCACACTCCGCATCCTGGACCAGCTCGCCGCGCGCGACGACGTCTCCGTCGAGGTCGAGGTGATCGCCGGTGTGACGAGCGCGTCGGCGCTGACCGCCGCGCACGGGATCGTCGCGCACGGCATCGGCGAACCGATCCTGACCACCACGGGCCGCCGGCTCTCGGCCACGCCCGCGGGTGCCGACGCCAATCAGATCGTCATGCTCGATTCCGACCTCGCCTTCCGCGAGACGGCCGCACCCGACGACCTGGTGTACTGGGGCGCCTACCTGGGCACCGAACACGAGATCCTGGTGAGCGGCCGGGTGGCGGACGTGACCGCGGAGATCGAGGAGAAGCGGGCGCGAGCGCGTGAACGGCTCGGCTGGATCATGGACATCTACCTGCTGCAGAAGGCTCGCTGAGCGGCTCTCTCACCAGGGTGTCGCGACCGCCTCGAGAACGGCGTCGGCGATCTCCGCGCGGCAGATGACGAAGTCGGGCATGTACGGCTGCGGGTTGTTGTAGACGATCGGCCGTCCGTCGAGCCGGCTGCAATGCAGTCCCGCCGCCAGCGCGACGCCGACCGGCGCGCAGTTGTCCCACTCGTACTGGCCGCCGGAGTGCACGTAGGCGTCGACATCGCCGCGGACCACGGCCATCGCCTTGGCGCCCGCCGAACCGATGCGGACCGCGTCCATGCCGAGCCGATCGGCGACCGCCGCGGAATGATACGAGTGTCCGTACCGCGACACCGCGAGTCGGCCCGTGAGCGGCCCGTGAGTGGCCGGTACGTCGTCGCTGCGGAACACCTCGTTCTGCGCCGGGAGCGACACCGCGGCCGCGGCCGGCGTGCCGTCCACCGCGAGCGCAACGTGCACCGCCCAGTCCGATGTACCCATCGCGAACTCGCTCGTGCCGTCGAGCGGATCGATGATCCACACCCGCTCGGCGCGCGAGCGGTCGCCGACGTCCTCGGCCTCCTCCGAGAGCACGGCGTCCCGTCCTCGGTGCCTGCGCAGGACGGTGGAGATCCATGCTTGCGCCAGTGCGTCTCCCACATCGCCGACCAGGGGGCCGGTGAGCAGATTCCGGTGGCGGATGCCCAGGAGGATCTCGCCCGCGCCTTCGGCGATAGCGGCGGCGAGTTCGGCGTCGGACATCGCGGGAGGGGACGGGCGCATTCTCTAACTAGAACACACGGGCGCAGGCTGGAGCACCCGGCGGATTTCCGGTCGGGTCGGTCCGGCTCACGTGAGAAAGTCCGACCCGTGGCGCACACTGGGGGCATGCCGGAGCTTCCCGAAGTGACCGCCATCGCGACGTACCTCGACTCGCGGGCCGCCGGCCTGCCGATCCGGCGGGTCGACGTCGCCTCGCTCGCCGTGCTCAAGACCGCCGATCCGCCGTACACGGCGCTGACGGGCCGCATCGTGTCGAGCGTCGACCGTATCGGGAAGTACCTGGTGATCCGGACCGCGCCCGGGCCCGCGGACGGCGATGCCGCGGTCGACGACGAGATCGACCTGGTGATCCACCTGTCCCGTGCCGGGTGGGTGCGTTGGAGCGACTCGCTCTCGCAGACTCCGCCGAAACCGGGAGGCAAGGGCCCCATCGCGCTGCGCGTTCACTGCGGGCTGCCCGGTGAGGGATTCGACGTCACCGAGGCCGGGACGCAGAAGCGGCTGGCGGCCTGGATCGTCCGCGACACCGCAGAAGTGGAACGGATCGCCGGCCTCGGGCCCGACGTTCTGGCGCTGGACCGCGACCAGTTCGCCGCAATCCTCGCCGGCAGCAGCGCGCGGATCAAGAACCTGCTGACCGATCAGCGGGTCGTCGCCGGCGTGGGCAACGCCTACTCGGACGAGATCCTGCACACCGCTCGGCTGTCGCCCTTCGCCACGTCGAAGAGCCTCTCGGACAAGCAGATCGACGACCTGTACCGGGCCGTCCGCTCGGTGCTGCACGATGCGATCGAACGGCTCGAAGGACAGGAGGTGGCCCGCCTCAAGTCGGAGAAGCGCACCGGGCTTCGGGTCCACGCGCGCACCGGCCTGCCCTGTCCGGTGTGCGGCGACACCGTCCGTGAGGTGTCCTTCGCCGACCGCTCGTTCCAGTACTGCCCGACGTGTCAGACGGGCGGCAAGGTGCTGGCCGACCGCCGGATGTCGCGGCTGCTGAAGTAGGCGATCGACGCGCGTGGCCGCTGCGCTCCGGGCCGTCGACCGCCGCTCCTACACCCGCGTACGCACTAGGAGCACGTTGTAGTCGTCCCAGCGGCTCGCGTTGAAGTAGAGATCGGGACCGGTGCCGCGCAGGGCGGGTGAGTTCGGGAGCATCATCGGCGCGTACAGATCCAGGCTCGCCGGAGCGATCCGGCGCGGGCCGCTCCACGGGCCCTGCGGAGACGGTGCCGTGCGCATCAGCACGCCGCGCGGGCTGTCGAGCATCACGTACTTGTTCAGGAAGGGACTCCAGGCCACCGACAGTTCGGTGACCGGTCCGCGCACCACCGGTCGCGCGGCGTCGGGCGACGGCGCCCAGACGCGCCCGGTCCAGTACTGATACCTGCCGAGGTCGAGGATGTCGGAGGGCCGGAAGCGAGCGACGTACGCGGAACCGAAGCGGCCGTTCGGGGTGCCGTACTGGTAGATCCAGCCGGCGTCGGCGCCGCGCCCCTTCACGTAGGCGCTCTGCTGGAAGTGCGCGTCACCGGCCCGGATCGACGGCGAGCCCGCTCCGGTGGGCACCGTGACTCCGGCATTGACGCGGATGGTGTTCTGCGGGGTGGACCAGGTGCGGCCGTTGTCGTTCGAGACCGCCGTCGCCGAGTAGTTCGTGTACCAGACACTGGGCGGGCCCCAGGCTCGGACCGACATGTAGTTGACGTACTGTCGGCCGCCGATCGAGATGCCGGCGGTCGGAATCGTGGTCTTCTCGATGCCGTCGAACCCGAGCGCGCCGAACATCTGGCCGGCGTAGCCGCTGCCGTCGAGGCGCAGCGCGTCGGACAGGTTCCGGTCGGACGACCGCAACAGCGCGTTGTGGCGCCACTGCTGATCGCCGGTGAGGCAGTTGCCGAAGGTGTCGCCGAAAGCGAGGAGCGTCTGCCCGCGGCCGTTGTCCCAGGCGACTCCGACATCGGTGCCGGAGACGCCGAACCGTCCGAAGGTCCTATTGGGGCTGCGGGGACCGGTGACCCACGCGACGGTCGCGGTGGTCCCGTCGTCGTAGGCGGGCATGGCCTTCTGCGGACCGGCCGGGGCACCGCCGCGGGGCAGGAACTTGCCGATCACGGGAATCGGGACCACCGGGCCGCTGTTGCTGCAGGCGCGAGCGTCGGCGGGTGCGGTCACCGACAGTGCCGCCGCCGCGGCTGCGGCCGTGATGACACAGGCGGTGAGCATCTGGAGCGTTCGGAGTCTCAGACGGCGCATGGTTCCTTATCTGTGGCTGGAGTGCTTACCGTGCCTCTCTTTGGTAACAGGCGGGTTCGGTGCTCGTACCGCGATACGGCACGGGTGCCGCTGACCCGAGTGAAATGGGCGATATCACCGTGACAGGCGAGTTCGCACCAACGCGACGTTGTAGTCGTCCCATCGGCTGCCGTGGAAGTAGAGGTCGGGTCCGGTGCCGGTGAGCGCGGGCGACTGGGGGAGCATCATCGGAGCGTAGAAGCCCAGCGTCCCGGGGACGAGCAGCCTGGGTGCGCTCCACGGTCCTTCGGGATGGTCGGCGGTCCGCATCTGGACCCCGGTGGTGGGACTGTGCAGCATCACGTACTTGTTCAGGAACGGACTCCACGCCACCGACAGTTCGGTGACCGGTGCGGGAAGGACCCTCCCGGCGGAGCCGCCGGGGATGTCGTCGATGGAGTCGGACCAGCCACTGCCGGTCCAGTAGTGATAGCGGCTCAGGTCGAGGACGTCCGACGGCCGGAATCGGGCGAGGTAGGCGCCACCGAACCGGCCGTTCGGGGTGCCGAACTGATACACCCAGCCGTCATCTTCGCCGTGCCCCTTCACGTAGGCGGCCTGCTGGAACTTGCTGTCGTTGGCGTGAACAGACGGCCATCCCTCCGGGATGGGCAGCGAGACGCCGGCGTTCACGCGGATGGTCGCAGGTGGCGTGGTCCAGGTCTGTCCATTGTCGGAGGAGACGGCGGTCGCGGAGAAATTGGTGTCCCACTGGCCGGGGAGTCCCCACTTCCGGACCGACATGTAGTTCAGGTACTGCTTGCCGTCGATGGCGATCGCAGATGTGGGGATGGTGGTGACCTCGACGCCGCTCCAGCCGATCGCGTCGATCATCTGACGGGCGAAGGCCGGCGCGTCCGCGGCCACCGAAGCGCCGGAGTGGACGTCGCCCGGAACGCCGTCCGGCACGGTGAGTCCGTTCGTCAGGTCGTCGTCGGTGGTGCGGAGCAGAACGTTGTGCCGCCACTGCCTGCCCGGTGCTGTGCAGTCACCGAATGTGTCGCCGAAGGCCAGGAGGGTCTGGCCCGCGCCGTTGTCCCAGGCGATGCCCAGATCGGTGCCCGAGATGCCGAAGCGGGTGAAGGTCCGATTCGCGCTGCGGGGTCCGGTGGTCCACGCGACGGTGCGGGTGATTCCGTTGTCGAAGTGCGGGAGTGGGCCCTGCGGACCTTGCGCGGCACCCGAACCGGATCCCGACGAACCCAGCGAGCCAGATGAGCCCGGCGATCCTGATGAGCCCAGCGATCCGGTGTCGAAGAAGGGCAGGCTCGACCCGTTGCCCTGGGTGCCGCAGGGTGCCGCGGCGGCGTCTCCGGCTCCCGGAACCGTCACGAGGACGGCCGCGGTGATCGTCGCAGCCGTCGCGGCCGACACAGTGAGGCTGCGGAAGCGGAGGAGGCTGCGGAAGGGAAGGAGGCGGCGGAAGGGAGGCATGGGCTCACTCCTGTTACGCAAGGTGAAATTGTGATGGAAGTTACTAGAGTGACGTTGATTGTCTCATCTCGTCGGTTCGCCGCGCAACGGCGCGTCCGGCCGATCACGCCGCGGTGCCGACCCTCGTCACGGCCGGTAGATTCGGCTGCATGGTTCGCGAGAAGATCATCATCACCGGTGCGAGTTCAGGTCTCGGAGAGGGGATGGCCCGCGAGTTCGCGGCCCGCGGCCGCAGTCTGGGACTCGCGGCGCGACGGATCGATCGGCTGGAATCGCTTGCCGGGCAACTCGAATCATCCGCGCGCCGGGTGGCAGTCAGGCAACTCGACGTGACTGACGCGGACGCGGTCCCAGTGGCCTTCGAGGCGCTGTCGGAGGACCTCGGCGGTGTCGACCGGGTGATCGTGAACGCCGGGCTCGGCAAGGGTGCTCCGATCGGAACCGGACACGCCGCGGCCAACATGGAGACCGTTCAGACCAATCTCGTCGGTGCGCTCGCGCAAGCCGACGCGGCGATGGAGATCTTCCGCAGGCAGAACGCAGGACACCTCGTCCTGGTGAGTTCGATGAGTGCGGTCCGGGGCCTGCCGAAGGCTCAGACCGCGTACTCGGCCTCGAAGGCAGGAGTCTCGGCCCTCGGACAGGGGCTCAGAGCCGAACTCGCGGGAAGCCCGATCACGGTGACGGTGCTGCTTCCGGGTTACATCGAGACGGACATCAACCGCGGAGTGAAGACCTCGATGATGACCGACACCGAGCGCGGGGTGAAGGCGATGGTCGCGGCGATCGAATCCGAACGCGCCCGCGCGGCGGTTCCGGCGTGGCCGTGGACGCCGATCTCGTGGGCGCTGCGCTACCTGCCGGAGTCGCTCTCGGCGAGGCTGATCTGAGCCACACCTCGCCAGGAACTCGTTCGACCGAATAATGTGGGGACAATGATGACGAATCTGCGTGGACGGCTCGACGGGACGGACGATTTCGACATCACATCGACTGTCTCGTGGCACGCTCTGGCTGCTCACCAGCAGCATGTGTACTCGCTGCACCTGCGTGAACTCTTCGTGATGGATCCTGATCGCGGACGTGATCTGACGGTCGACGCCGCCGATCTGCACATCGACTTCTCCAAGAACCTGATCACCCGGGAGACCGTGGAACTGCTCGCGGCACTCGCCCGTGAGGCCGGTGTGGAAGAGCAGCGCGATGCCATGTTCGCCGGGGCGCATCTGAACACCTCGGAAGACCGTGCCGCGCTGCACATCGCGTTGCGGCTCCCGCGCGACGCCGAACTCGTGGTCGACGGCCAGGACGTGGTGGCCGACGTGCACGCGGTCCTCGATGCGATGGGCGAGTTCACCGACCGGGTGCGCAACGGCGAGTGGACCGGCTACACGGGCAAGCCGATCACCGACGTGGTCAACATCGGAATCGGGGGCAGCGACCTCGGTCCGGTCATGGCGTACGAGGCGCTCCGCCACTACCGTCACCCGGGGATCGCCGGGCACTTCGTCTCCAACAGCGACCCGTCCGATCTGGTGTCGGTGCTCGAGGGACTCGACCCCCAGACCACGCTGTTCGTCGTCTCGTCGAAGACCTTCACCACCCTCGAGACCATCACCAACGCGACCGCGGCGAAACGGTGGCTGCTGCGCGAGCTCGGGGTCGACGGGGCCGACTCGGACGCGGTCGCCAAGCATTTCGTCGCCGTCAGCACCAACACCGACGAGGTCGCGAAGTTCGGTATCGACACCGCCAACATGTTCGGATTCTGGAACTGGGTGGGCGGCCGCTACTCGATCGACTCGGCGATCGGACTGTCGTTGATGATCGCCATCGGCCGTGAGCTGTTCGGCGAATTCCTCGCCGGTTTCCACGCGATGGACGAGCACTTCCGGACCGCGCCGCTGGAGCGGAACGCGCCGGCGATCCTCGCGCTGGTGGGTCTGTGGTACTCCAACTTCTGGGATGCGCAGTCGCAGGCCGTGCTGCCGTACTCCGACGACATGGCTCGGTTTCCGGCATACCTGCAGCAGCTGACGATGGAGTCGAACGGGAAGTCGGTCACCGCCGCCGGACATCACGTCACCTCGCCGACCGGCTCGATCTACTGGGGTGAGCCGGGGACCAACGGGCAGCACGCCTTCTACCAGCTCCTGCATCAGGGGACCTGGCTGATCCCGGCCGATTTCATCGGGTTCGCGCAACCGCTCGACGATCTGCCCGCGGCCGACGGACGTTCGATGCACGACATCCTGATGAGCAACTTCTTCGCACAGACGCAGGTGCTCGCCTTCGGCAAGACCGCCGACGACATCGCCGCCGAGGGGGTGTCGCCGAAGCTGGTGCCGCACAAGGTGATGCCCGGAAACCGCCCGTCGACGTCGATTCTGGCGCCCAAGCTCACGCCCTCGGTCCTCGGACAACTGATCGCACTCTACGAGCACGAGACCTTCGTGAAGGCGATGATCTGGGGGATCAACCCCTTCGACCAGTGGGGTGTGGAACTCGGGAAGAAGCAGGCCGTCGATCTGCTCGGCGTGATCAGCGACGACGCTGCGCCTGCGCCGCTGCCGGACTCGTCGACCGACGCACTGGTGCGCTGGTACCGCACCGAACGCGGCCGGCCGTCCTGAGGCCGCCGGGAGGCAGCGAGGTCGCTAACGCCCCAGCGGTCCGCGGCCCAGTCTCAGGAGCAGCATCGCGAGGGTGTGTCCCTCGGACCCCAGCGCGGAGAAGCGGTCGAGGACCTTCATCTCGCGGCTGTGCACCAGGCGCGGTCCACCCGTAGCCATGCGGTGCGCGCCGATCTTCTTCGATACGGCGCTGCGCCGCTGAATGGCGGCGAGGATGACGGCGTCCATGCGGTCGATCTCGACCCGGAGCTCCTCGATGTCGTCGGGCAGGGCGGTGACATCGTCGCTCAGCCCCAGCGCTTCCAGATCCAGCGCGAACCGTCCGCCGCCGTCGTTTCCGTGGGCCGCGCCGTCATTGGTCTGCTGATCATCCTGGTCACTCACGTCTTCCGATTTTGCCACGCAGGGTTCGCAGGCGTGGCGGCGCGTAGTGAACAATGCAGTGATGACCACCGCCGCGATGACCACCGCGAGAACGACCGCCGCGAGAAGAGTCGGAGCACTGGCACTGGCGCTGATCATGGTGCAGCTCGTCGTGCGCGCGGTGCTGGTGATCTGGGGAAACTTCTACTGGGACGACCTCATCCTCATGGGGCGGGCGTCCACGTACCCGATTCTGTCGTGGGATTTCCTGGGTTACAGCCACGACGGCCACTTCATGCCCGCCGCGTTCCTGGTCGCCGGGCTCACCACGGCACTGGCCCCCGTGCAGTGGTGGCTGCCCGCGCTGACGCTGGTGGTCCTGCAGGCGGTCGCCTCACTGGCGGTGTGGCGGATGATCCGCATCCTCGCGCCGCGGGCGGGGGGCTGGGCGCTGGCCGCCCTGGGCTTCTATCTGTTCGTTCCGATGACCGTCAGTGCCTACGTCTGGTGGGCGGCCGGTCTGAACACCCTGCCGATGCAGGCCGCGATGGCAGTCGTGGTCGGCAACGCGGTAGCGCTGGTCCGCGACCGCCCGGACCCGGTGCGCAGCCGGCGTCTGCTGATCGGCGCGGTGGCCGCCTTCGTGGTCGGTCTGCTGTTCTTCGAGAAGTCACTGTTCATCCTGCCCGTCGCCTTCGTCGCGGCGGTTCTCGCGCTCCGCAGTCGCTCATCGGCCCGCTGGGACGACGAGGCCGACTACCGATCGTCACCGCTGAGCCAGGCCTTTCTGCGGGCTCGTCCGCTGTGGCTGATCCTCGGCGGCGTGTTCGTGGTGTGGGCCGCGGTCTTTCTCGCGACGTCGACGGCCACGGCCGGCGTCCACTCCATCGGGCAGACGGCCCATCTGGTGTGGCGCAGCATCAACAACGCGATCGTGCCCTCGTTCACCGGCGGTCCGTGGGTGTGGGAGCGGTGGACGCCGTCGCCGCCGATGGGTTTCCCGAGCGTGTGGATGATCGTCCTCGGCTGGGTGGTGCTGGCGGCGGCGATCGCGATCACCGTGCGCCGCAGACGCGGCGTGGCGCTGATCTGGTTCTTCGCACTGCTGTACGCGGTGGCGGCCCAGATTCCGGTGATGTGGAACCGGTCGAGCGGCAACACCGCGCTCGAGCTGGCGCAGACCATGCGGTACCTGCCCGACACCGCGCTGGTGCTGGCGATCGCGTTGGCCCTGATCGCCGCGGCGCCGCCGAATGTCGGTGCACACACCGCGGGACCCTCACAGCCCGACCGGCGGACGGCGATCGCGGCCGCGGTGGCGGGTGCGGCCTTCCTGGTCTCGGCGGTCACGGCCACGATGTCCTTCGGGCAGTCCTGGCGTGACGATCCGACCGGCGACTATCTGCGCACCGCGCGTGCGTCGCTGGCGTCGATGGACGGCAAGACGATGTTCGATCAGCCGGTGCCGCTCGAGGTGCTGCTGCCGGTCGCTTATCCGAACAACATGATCAGCCATGTCTTCGGCCGCCTGCGCGAGCGTCCCGACTTCGGGAAGGTCACCGATGAGTTGAAGGTCCTCAATCCGGAGGGTCGCCTGGTCGCGGGAGCGGTGTCGCCGGTGCGGACCTTCGAGCCGAGCCGGGGCAGCTGCGCCAAGCCCGGCATCGACGACCTCACCAGGCTGCCGCTGAGCGGCCCGTTGATCGACTGGCAGTGGACCGTCGGTTTCAGCTACTGCGCCGACCGAGCCGGCACCGTGGAACTCCGTCTCGAAGGAGGCGACCCCGTCGAGGTCCCGGTGCGGTCGGGACTGCACGCGGCCTACGTCCAGCTCGACGGGCACGGCACCGAACTCCGGATCCGGCCGGTGACGCCGGGGCTGCGCCTGCACACCGGGGACGGCAGGGTGGGGGCGCCGGTGATGGCCGAGGCGGCGCCGTGACCGATCGTTGGGGGACAGGCGTGAGGGCGAGGACTGTCGGGGGCCGAAGGTAGCCTGAAGAGGCCATGAACTCTTCACCTGCCGCCATCGACGAGACCCAGCTGAGCGACCGGGGACGCGAACTCCTCGACGGACTGAACCCCCAGCAGCGAGATGCGGTGCTGCACACCGGGTCGCCGCTGCTGATCGTCGCGGGAGCGGGATCGGGTAAGACGGCCGTGCTGACCCGGCGCATCGCCTTCCTGCTCGCCGAACGGAACGTGACGCCGGGACAGATCCTCGCGATCACGTTCACGAACAAGGCCGCAGCCGAGATGCGCGAGCGCGTGATCGACCTGGTCGGACCGCGCGCGGCCTACATGTGGGTCTCGACCTTCCACTCCACCTGCGTTCGGATTCTGCGGGCGCAGTCGAGCCTGCTCGGTGATCGCAACTCGAACTTCTCCATCTACGACGCCGACGACTCGCGCAGACTGCTCGGCATGGTGGTCCGCGACCTCGACCTGGATCCCAAGAAGTTCAGCCCGCGCGGTGTGGGCACGTTGATCTCCAACTTCAAGAACGAACTGAAGGATCCCGACGACGCCGCGGCGGAGGCGGCGGCCGACGGCCAGAGTGATCTGGCGGCGGGCACCGTCGCCCAGATCTACGCCGAGTACCAGCGTCGGCTGGCGGCGGCGAACGCCTTCGACTTCGACGATCTGATCGGCGAGACGGTGTCGTTGCTGCAGCGGCACCCGAATGTCGCCGAGTACTACCGGCGCCGCTTCCGGCACGTGCTGATCGACGAGTACCAGGACACCAACCACGCACAGTACGTGCTGGTGCGGGAGCTCGTCGGCGAGCAGACGACCCCGAGCGGCCTGGAGCCGTCGGAGCTGTGCGTGGTCGGCGACGCCGACCAGTCGATCTACGCCTTCCGCGGCGCGACGATCCGCAACATCGAGGAGTTCGAGCGCGACTACCCGGACGCCGAGACGATTCTGCTCGAACAGAACTATCGCTCCACCCAGACCATCCTGTCGGCGGCCAACGCCGTCATCTCGCGCAACGCGGGACGCCGTGAGAAGAAGTTGTGGACCGATTCGGGCGACGGCGACCTGATCGTCGGTTACGTCGCCGACTCCGACCGCGACGAGGCCGCGTTCATCGCGAAGGAGATAGAGGAACTGGTCGATTACTCGATCGGGGGTTCGGCGAGCCACACGTACGCCGACGTCGCGGTGTTCTATCGCACCAACACCGGGTCGCGGTCGCTTGAGGAGGTCTTCGTCCGCCACGGAATCCCCTACAAGGTGGTCGGCGGCACCAAGTTCTACGAGCGCAAGGAAGTGCGCGACGTGATCGCTTACCTGCGCGTGGTGGCGAACCCCGACGACTCGGTCAGCCTGCGCCGGATCCTCAACACACCGCGGCGCGGGATCGGCGATCGTGCCGAGGCGTGCGTCGCCGTCCATGCGGAGAATCTCGGCATCAGCTTCTACCAGGCGCTGGTGGAGGCGACCGAGAACCGCGTCCCATTGCTCAATACACGCGCGGTCAAGCAGATCACCCTGTTCGTCGACCTCATCGAAGGACTGCGCAGCGACTTCCTGATGGCCTTCGGCGCCGTCGGCGGCGAATCGGTCGACGACGCCGTCGCCGACGCGACCACGGAGGGCGGCGACATCGGCGAACTGGTCGACGCGATCGTCGATCGCAGTGGCTACCGTGCCGAGTTGGAGGCGTCCAACGACCCGCAGGACGCCGCACGGATGGACAACCTCAACGAACTGATCGCCGTCGCCCGAGATTTCAGCATGGAAGCCGCGCAGCGGGCCGATGAGCCGACCGACCCCGACACGGACGCGGCCGGCGAGATCGTTGGCGACGGTGAACCCGAGCCCGGCTCGCTCGCGGCGTTCCTGGAGAAGGTGGCCCTAGTGGCCGATGCCGACCAGGTGCCCGACGAGGGAGAGGGCGTCGTCACCCTGATGACGCTGCACACCGCCAAGGGGCTGGAATTCCCTGTCGTCTTCGTCACCGGCTGGGAGGACGGGCACTTCCCGCATATGAGGGCTCTCGGCGATCCGGCCGAACTCAGCGAGGAGCGACGGCTGGCGTATGTCGGGATCACTCGAGCCCGCCAGCGTCTCTATCTGACCCGTGCGATGTCGCGCGCATCGTGGGGACAGCCGGTGTCGAATCCGGAATCGCGGTTCCTGCAAGAGGTTCCGCAGCACTTGATCGACTGGCGGCGTACCGAGCCGAAGCGTGGCATGCGAGAGTTCGGCTCTCGCGGCGGCAGCTTCGGATTCGGTTCAGCCGGCGGAGGATCGTCCAACGGTTCCGAGTCGGGTTTCGGCTCGGGGCTGCGCGGACGGTCGTCGTACTCGTCCGACCCGACCCGTGGGCGGAACAAGAACGTCCACTACGAGATCGGCGACCGGATGAACCATCCGCAGTACGGGATGGGGAAGGCCGTGGCGAAGGAGGGGAGCGGTGTCACCGAGCGCATCACGTTCGACTTCGGCGGGAAAGTGGGCCGCGTGACGTTGATGACCGTCGGCGGACTGCCGGGGGAGAAGCTGTAGGGCGGGGGTGGTGGGCAGAGCAGACGTCTCGATACGCTCGCTCACTACGTTCGCGTGCTACTCGACCAGCCTGGGGGGCTGGTGCTGCTCGGCAAGCCTGGGGGGCTGGTGCTACTCGACCGGCCTGGGGAGCTGGTGCTGCTCGGCAAGGTCGGTGGGCCGGTGCGGCTCGGCGAACCGAACCCGTCGGTGTCTGACTAGCCGGTGAGTGCGGAGAGGCGGACGCCCTTCTTGGCGAGCCAGATGGCGGGATCGATCTTCACGTAGGCGCCGCTCGGGCCCTTGATCCACACCTCGAAGTGGCAGTGCGGTCCGGTGGAGAACCCCTCGGAGCCCACCAGCGCGATGGTGTCGCCGGCGGTGACCTGCTGGCCCTTGTGGACCAGCACACCGGAGGAGGCCATATGGCCGTAGACGGTGATGGTGCCGTCCGGCGCCTTGAGCCGCACCCAGTTGCCGAACCCGGAGGCCGGTCCGGCGTCGATCACCACGCCGTCGGTGGCGGCATGGATGGGCGTACCGAGCGGTGCGGCCATGTCGATGCCGCCGTGGAAGGTGCCCCAGCGGGGCGCGAAGGCCGACGTGAGGTTGTAGACGCCCATCGGGATCGGGGAGACCACGAGGGGCTTCTGCTTCGCGGCGATGGCGGCCGCCTGCTCCTTGGCGATCTTCACGCCCTGCGAGAGCTGATCGCCGAAATCGCTCATATCGGCCTGCGAGGCGGCCGGAACGGCTCCGGGGCCGGTGTCGCTCGCGGAGGTGTTCGCTACCGGGACGACGTTCGATCCGTCGACCGGCGCGGGGTCGGCGGGGGCCTGGGCGAGTGGGCTCGCCTGGCCGTCGGATCCGGAGCCGGTGACGGCGATCGCGGTGGCGCCCGCGGCGATGGCGAATAGGGCGGTACGAGCACGCAGGGCCGACGAGGGGGCGCGGAGGCGGTGCTTCGGCTTGCCGGTCTCCGCTTGCGCGGCCGCAGCGGGGGCGGTGTCGTCGACCGTTGCGTCGTCGGTGAGAAGGATCTCGGTGGTGCTGACGGTGTCCTGGTTCAGCGCGGACCCGCCGAGGCCGATGCGCAGCGAGCGCGAAGGGAGCGGGAAGTCGTGAGTGCTGGGGGTGTCGAGAGGAGTGGGGTCGGCTTGGCCGGCGGTTGCGCCGTCACGGTCGAGAAGGCTCCGTGCTGCCAAGTCGTTCACCTCAAATCCTCAGCGCTGCCGCTCGAGGCAGCGGCTCGCATGTCGTGACCTAGTTGTTACCAACCCTGACGACGGTAACGAACGGTCGGCGCTAAGTCCACCGCCTCTCTCTATGACGTCCTCATTCTGGCTGCTCAGCGGCCACAATTGCGGTGCATAAGGGGTTACTGGTCAGTAGCGCGTGAGATGCGGCACAAGGTTGGGGTCGCGTTCGAATGCGACGGCGCCGGGGGTTTAGAGTCGCCTATGGCCCGCGTTACACCGGAGCGGGCGAAACATTACTTCAGATGGTGAGCTGAATGGATCTCTTCGAATACCAGGCGAAGGAACTGTTCGCCAAGCATGGGGTACCCACCACACCAGGTCGGGTGACTGACACTGCCGCCGATGCGCGGGCGATCGCCGAGGAAATCGGCAAGCCCGTGATGATCAAGGCGCAGGTCAAGGTCGGCGGCCGCGGTAAGGCCGGTGGCGTCAAGTACGCCGCAACCCCTGATGACGCACAGACGCACGCTGAAAACATCCTCGGGCTCGATATCAAGGGCCACGTTGTCAAGAAGCTCCTCGTTGCCGAGGCCAGTGACATCGCCGAGGAGTACTACATCTCCTTCCTGCTCGATCGCGCCAACCGCACCTACCTGGCCATGTGCTCGGTCGAGGGCGGCATGGAGATCGAAGAGGTCGCCGCAACCAAGCCGGACCGGCTGGCTCGCATCGCCGTCGACGCGGTCAAGGGCGTCGACCTGGCGTTCGCGCGCGAGATCGCCGAGAAGGGCCATCTGCCCGCCGAGGTCCTCGACGCGGCCGCCGTGACCATTCAGAAGCTGTGGGAGGTCTTCGTCGCCGAAGACGCACTGCTCGTCGAGGTCAACCCGCTGGTGCGCACGCCGGACGATCAGATCCTGGCGCTCGACGGCAAGGTGACGCTGGACGGCAACGCCGAGTTCCGGCAGCCGGGCCACGCCGAGTTCGCGGACAAGGACGCCACCGATCCGCTCGAGCTCAAGGCCAAGGAGAACGACCTCAACTACGTCAAGCTCGACGGTCAGGTCGGTGTCATCGGCAACGGTGCGGGTCTGGTCATGTCGACCCTCGACGTGGTCGCCTACGCCGGTGAGAACCACGGCGGCGTGAAGCCGGCCAACTTCCTCGACATCGGCGGCGGTGCGTCCGCCGAGGTGATGGCGGCCGGTCTGGACGTCATTCTCGGCGACGAGCAGGTCAAGAGCGTCTTCGTGAACGTCTTCGGCGGCATCACCGCCTGTGACGCGGTCGCCAACGGCATCGTCGGCGCGCTCGCCAAGCTGGGCGACACCGCCAGCAAGCCGCTGGTGGTCCGTCTCGACGGCAACAAGGTCGAGGAGGGTCGCAAGATCCTGGCCGAGGCCAACCACCCGCTGGTGACCCTGGCGGACACCATGGACTCGGGTGCCGACAAGGCCGCTGAGCTGGCGAACCAGTAGGAGACGAAGAAGACTCATGTCGATCTACCTGAACAAGAACAACAAGGTCATCGTCCAGGGCATCACCGGCGGCGAGGGCACCAAGCACACCGCGCTGATGCTGAAGGCCGGCACCAACGTCGTCGGCGGTGTCAATGCCCGCAAGGCAGGCACCACCGTCTCGCACGTGGACGCCGACGGCAACACCGTCGAACTGCCGGTGTTCGCATCGGTCGCCGAGGCCATGGAGAAGACCGGGGCCGATACCTCGATCGCCTTCGTGCCGCCCGCCTTCTCGAAGGACGCCATCATCGAGGCCATCGACGCCGAGATCCCGCTGCTCGTGGTCATCACCGAGGGCATCCCGGTCCAGGATTCGGCTTACGCCTGGGCGTACAACGTCGACAAGGGCGCCAAGACGCGCATCATCGGCCCGAACTGCCCCGGCATCATCACGCCGGGCGAGGCGCTGGTCGGCATCACCCCGAACAACATCACCGGCAAGGGCCCGATCGGTCTCGTGTCGAAGTCGGGCACCCTGACCTACCAGATGATGTACGAACTGCGCGACCTCGGCTTCTCGACCGCCATCGGCATCGGCGGAGACCCGGTCATCGGCACCACCCACATCGACGCGATCGAGGCCTTCGAGAAGGATCCGGAGACCAAGCTCATCGTCATGATCGGCGAGATCGGCGGCGACGCCGAGGAGCGCGCGGCCGACTACATCAAGGCCAACGTCACCAAGCCGGTCGTCGGCTACGTCGCGGGCTTCACCGCGCCGGAGGGCAAGACCATGGGCCACGCCGGCGCCATCGTCTCCGGCAGTTCCGGCACCGCGCAGGCCAAGAAGGAGGCCCTCGAGGCCGCCGGCGTCAAGGTCGGCAAGACCCCGAGCGAGACCGCCGCACTGGCGCGCGAGCTCTTCGACGCACTCTGATCGGACTCCGGTCCGGACGGATCTGAGAGTCGGACGACGAAACGTCCCGGTACGGCTGCATTGCCGCACCGGGACGTTTCGCATTCAGCCATAATCGTCGAGTGATAACCGATCTGGTCTCGGGTGCCGTGAACCGCGTGCTCGATGTTCCGCGTGCAGTGATCCGCGGTGTGCTGTCCGAGGCGATCGCATTCCTCACCGAAGAGATCGACCTGACCGAGGTGCTGCTCGCGGCCGTCGACCTCGACCGGGTGCTCGGCGAAGTGAATCTGCAGGCCGTCGTGGAACGACTGGACCTGAACGCGGTGATCGACACCATCGATCTGCAGAAGGTGCTCGACGGCATCGACCTGACGCCGATCCTCGACCGGCTCGATCTCAACCCGGTTCTGGCCAGACTCGACATCGACGCGGTGGTCGACGGAGTCGACCTCGACAAGGCGGTCCGGCGCATCGATCTCGACGCCGTCCTCGCGGGCGTCGATCTGGTGGTGGTCGGCAACCGGGTGATCAACGGCGTGGATCTCTCGTCGATCGTGCGCGACGCCAGTTCCACTGTGACGACCGAGATGATCTCCGACGTCCGGACAAGCAGTGAACGCGCCGACGACGCCGTGGAGGGCTTCGTGAACCGGGTCTTCCGCCGGAAGTCCGACGATGACTGAGCCGCGTGACGCGCAGCCGCGGACCGCGGGGATCGTGACCAGGCTGATCGCCGCCGTCATCGACGTGGTGCTGGTGGTCGCGCTTCTCGGTCTCGGTTATCTGGGGACGGCCTTCGTCCTGTTCACGATGGATATCACCAACTTCGCCTTCCCGCAGGTCGGGTGGTGGTTCACCACCAGCGGATTCCTCGGCATCGCGTTCGTCTATCTGGTCGCCGGGTGGTCGGTGACCGGCCGGACGGTGGGGAACGTGTTGATGGGACTGCGTGTGGTGCGCGTCAGCGGACGGCCGATGCACTTTGCGCAGATCCTGCTCCGGGCGTTGACCTGCGTGGTGTTCCCGGTCGGACTGTTCTGGGTGGTGCTGTCTCCGCGGCGGATGTCGTTGCAGGACGCGGTGCTGCGGACCAAGGTGATCTACACCGACGGATGAGAGAGCGGCGGACCGCCGCCGTCGACCGGGCCCGCAGTGTCGGATCCGGGTGGTTAGATACGGACATGACCAACCCGCCGCATCCGGATCAGCCGGACCCGAAGCCGGACTCGCAGCAGGCCCTCGGCCAGGAGACGAATTCCTGGACTTCCGCCAACCCGATGCCCGGATACGGTCCGGGACCGAGTGCGCAGCCGGGACCGCCGCCGATGATATACGGCGCGCCCGGTTACCCGCCGCCTCCCGTCAGGCCCCCGCTCCTCTCGCGCACTCCGACGCCGGTCCTGATGGCCGTCGGGTCCACGGCCGCCGGACTGGTCACGTTCTTCATGGGATTCCTCGGCTGGGTGACGGTCTCAGACGAGATCGACCACAAGGCCGAGGTCTGGGCCACTGGCATGAACGGAACCTTCGACGTGCCCGCTTACCTCAGCCCGTCGCTGATTCTCAGTCCCGGCTGGTTCTTTCTGCTGCTGGGGACAGTCGGTGTCGCGGCAGCGGGGCTGGCCGCACCGAGGTGGCGGCGCTACCTGCCGTTGCTGGCCTTCCTCGCGATCTTCGGCTGGCTGGGTCTGCTCGTCTGCGCACTGGGTCTTCCGCCGTTCCTGAGTCTCGGGGCCGGTGCCTATGTGGCGCTGACGGTCGGTTTCATCCAAGCGGCGTTGTTGGCGATCGCCGCGGTGATCGACGGTCGTGCTCCCGCCGACCAGGGGCCGCCGCCCCGATTCTGAGCTCGGTCGGACGCGAGCGGTGATCGTTCGGCCGAATCGTGCTGCGCCCTGGACGAGGCTCGTCGCTCGTCGTAGCGTCGAGGACAGAGCGTTCGCCGGAGGCAGTCCACAGGGGATTGGAGGCTCGCCATGATCCGCAGAATCACGCTCCTCGCCGCCGTGGCGGCGGTCGGACTCACCGTCGCCTTCGCCGGGGCACCGGCCGCGTCGGCTGCACCGACCCACGCGCCCCCTCCGCGGATGTACTGCACGGGTACGGTCTGCTTTCTGATCTGCGCGGCCATCGACGCGATCTCGCCGGTCCCGCAGCGCTGGTGCTACCCGTTGTGGACTCCGAACATGAGTTGACTGCCCGAACGCCCGGCGTCAGGCATCATCGGGCATATGGGTACTGAGCGGCCGGGTAATGGGCGGCCGGGTAATGAGCGGCCGGACGCCGCGGCGATGATCGACGCCGTGCTCGACGACGGGACGTGGTGCAGCTGGGATCGGTCCACCGAGCCGGAGTCGGTCTGTACCGGCTCCGGGCGCGTCGGCAGTCGTCCCATCGCCCTGGTGGTCAGCGAATTCGGTGTATCGGGCGGGTCGATCGGCGCGACGGCCGGTGCGCGGATCGTCGAGGCGGTGCGCCGCGCCACGGCGGAGCGGCTCCCTCTGCTGGCGCTCCCGGCGTCCGGCGGAACGCGCATGCAGGAGGGCACGCCCGCGTTCCTTCAGATGGCCGCCATCACCGCTGCCGTAGCCGAGCACCGCGACGCCGGGCTGCTCTACCTGGTGTATCTGCGACATCCGACCACGGGCGGGGTCTTCGCCTCCTGGGGGTCGCTCGGCGACGTCACCTGGGCTCAACCCGGAGCGCTGACCGGATTCCTCGGACCCAGGGTGTACGCGGGCATCTACGGCCGCCAGTTCCCGGCGGGCGTGCAGACCGCCGAGAACCTGCACCGCCTGGGATTCGTCGACGACGTCGTCGACCACCGCCGCCTCGGCGCTCGGGTCGCGAGCGTCCTCGCGGCGCTCGATCCCGCTGCGGCGGCCGTCCGGCACGAGGCGGCGGGACCGCTCGCCGCGAAGGTCGACGACGCGTGGTCGGCGGTGGCCGCCACACGTGACCGGATGCGCCCCGGGCTGACCGAACTCGAGACTCACCTCGGGGCGGTGCGGCTGGCGGGCGACGGGCCGATCCGTATCGCGCTCGCGAGGTTCGGCGGCCGTCCAGTGGTGCTGGCGGGGCAGGATCGCCGAATCCAATCGGAGGGCCGGTCGATCTCGGCCGACGCCCTTCGCGTCGCTCGCCGGGGTATCGCGCTCGCCGTCCGATGGGGACTGCCGCTGGTGACCGTCGTCGACACCAGCGGCGGCGAACTGTCGCGGGCGGCCGAGGAATCGGGCCTGGCTCGGCAGATCGCCGCGTGCACGATGGAGCTGCTGTCGGCCGCGACTCCCACGGCGTCGGTTCTGCTCGGGCAGGGCGCGGGCGGCGCGGCGCTCGCGATGTTCCCGGCCGACCGTGTGATCGGTGCCGCTGACGGCTGGCTCGCACCGCTTCCGCCCGAGGGGGCGAGCGTCATCATGCACGGAGACGTCGGCCATGCGGCTGAGATGGCCCGGGCTCAGCACGTCTGGGTGCGCGAGCTGCGCCGGCTGGGAATCGTCGACGAGGTCGTGACGACACTCGACGAGACGGTGGCGGCCATCGACCGCTGGATCGCCACCGACCCCGTCGCCGATCGCTCGGGGCGGGTGCGGGTCGGGCGGTAGAGTCGGCAGCGTCATGTCTTCGCAACCCGTCCCGACGCCGCGACCGGCCACTCGCCGTGAACAGGCGAAGGCGGCGCGGCGCGTGGAGATCCTGTCGGCGGCGGCCAGGCAGATGGCCCAGCGCGGCTACAACGGAGTGCGGCTGGAGGACATCGGCGCCGAGGTCGGGATCAGCGGCCCGGCCATGTACCGGCACTTCCAGTCCAAATCCGAGTTGCTCGACACGATTCTGATCGACATCAGCGAGCGGCTGCACGACGGCGGCGTGGCCGCGGCGGCCGAGGGCGGAACACCGGTCGAGGTGCTCGAACGACTCATCGAGTTCCACATCGACGTGCTGGTGACCCGGCCGGACCTGATCAGTGTGCAGGACCGCGATCTGTGGTCGCTGTCGCCGCAGGCGCGGCACCGTGTGCGTTCGTTGCAGCGCCGGTACGTCGAGGTGTGGGTGCGGGTCCTGATGGATCACGCGGCCGACCGCGGCGTCGCACTCGAGGCCGTGGAGGCGCGGGTGCGCATCCACGCCATGTTCGGTCTGCTCAACTCCTCGCCGCGGCTTCCGGAGTTTCCCCGGGACCGGCTGCGCGGATTGCTGACCGGAATGGCGATGGGCGCGTTGCAGAGCTGACGGCACGCCGGCCAGGCTCCCACGAGACCGTTTCGGGTCCGTGCGAGGGCGCCTCAGCTGCACAATTCACTCATTCCGCTGTGAGCCCCCGCCAGGGACTGGCGAATGTGGGCGCCGTCACCTATCCTGTATTTCAGTTAATCGAAGCTAACTGAAAGGGCGGCATGACGGCGACATCCTCTTCAGACGCGCATCACGCCAACGTGGCCGTGTTGCGGACCCGGCTGCTCGCCGCGGCGCAGGGCGGCGGCGAGAAGGCGCGAGAGCGACATCTCTCGCGCGGTAAGCTCCTCCCACGCGACCGGATCGACGCCCTGATCGATCCGGGTTCGCCGTTCCTGGAGGTGGCTCCGCTCGCGGCCTACGACATGTACGACGGCAAGGCTCCGGCGGCCGGCGTGGTGGCCGGCATCGGCCGGATCCACGGCCGCGAATGCATGATCGTCGCCAACGACGCCACGGTGTCGGGCGGCACGTACTACCCGGTGACCGTCAAGAAGCATTTGCGCGCGCAGGAGATCGCGTCGCAGAACCGGCTGCCGTGCATCTACCTGGTCGACTCCGGCGGTGCGATGCTCCTCAACCAGGACGACGTCTTCCCGGATCGGGAGCACTTCGGCCGCATCTTCTACAACCAGGCCACCATGAGCGCGGCCGGGATTCCGCAGATCTCGGCAGTTCTCGGTTCCTCGACTGCGGGCGGCGCCTACGTCCCGGCGATGAGCGACGAGAACGTCATCGTGCGGAACCAGGGCACCATCTTCCTGGCGGGCCCGCCGCTGGTGAAGGCGGCGACGGGCGAGGACGTGACCGCGGAGGAACTCGGCGGCGGAAGCATGCACTCCACCGTCTCCGGCGTCACCGATCACCTCGTCGACAACGACGAGCAGGCACTGGCCAAGGTGCGCGAGATCATCGCCACCCTCGGCCCGCGCGAGCCCGCGCAGTGGGAGACGGTGCCCACCCGCGCGCCGCAGCGCCCGCAGACCGACATCTACGACGTGGTGCCGACCGATTCGCGGATCCCGTACGACGTGCGCGAGGTCATCGAGATCCTGTCCGACGGCGGCGAGTACACCGAGTTCAAAGCCGGCTACGGCACCTCGCTGGTGACGGCGTTCGCGAAGATCCACGGTCACCCGGTCGGGTTCGTGGCCAACAACGGCGTGCTGTTCAGCGAGTCGGCGCTCAAGGGAGCGCACTTCATCGAACTGTGCGACCAGCGCCGCATCCCGCTGATCTTCCTCCAGAACATCACCGGTTTCATGGTGGGTCGCCAGTACGAGGAGGGCGGCATCGCCAAGAACGGCGCCAAGATGGTCAACGCCGTGGCCTGCGCACGCGTGCCCAAGCTGACCGTGATGATCGGCGGCTCGTTCGGCGCGGGCAACTACTCCATGTGCGGCCGCGCATACTCGCCGCGCTTCCTGTGGATGTGGCCCAACGCCCGGATCTCCGTCATGGGCGGACCGCAGGCCGCAGACACCCTGGCCACGGTCCGTCGGGGCGGTATCGAACGTTCCGGCGGCACTTGGTCGGCGGAGGAGGAAGAGGCCTTCAAGGCGCCGATCCGCGATCAGTTCGAGCGTCAATCCGACGCGTACTACTCCACGGCGAGACTGTGGGACGACGGGATCATCGATCCCGCCGATACCCGAACCGTGCTGGGGCTGGCCCTGGAGGCCTGCCGGTACGCGCCGCTCGACGATCCCGCCTACGGCGTCTTCCGGATGTGAGGGACATGCACGTGAACACCACTACTGACACTCGCAGCATTCGCAAGGTCCTCGTCGCCAACCGCGGCGAGATCGCCTGCCGTGTGATCGCCACGCTCCACGACATGGGCATCAAATCGGTGGCCGTGTACTCGGACGCGGATGCGGACGCCCCGCACGTCAAGGCCGCGGACGAGGCCGTCCGGCTCGGCCCGGCACCGGCGACGCAGAGCTATCTGCGGATCGACGCCGTCATCGAGGCGGCCCGGCTCACCGGTGCCGACGCCGTGCACCCCGGCTACGGCTTCCTGTCGGAGAACCAGCAGTTCGCCGAGGCACTGGCCGAAGCGGGCATCATCTTCATCGGACCGCCCGCATCGGCGATCGCCACGATGGGCGACAAGATCACCGCGCGCGACGCGGTCACCAAACGCAGCGTGCCCGTTGTCCCGGGCATCTCCCGTCCGGGCCTGACGGATCAGGAACTGATCGACGCCGCGGGCGGCGTCGGCTTCCCCGTACTCATCAAGCCGAGTGCGGGCGGCGGCGGCAAAGGCATGCACCGCGTGGAGGACCCGTCCGGACTTCCCGAGGCGCTGGCCACCGCGCGTCGCGAAGCGGCGTCGGCGTTCGGCGACGACACCCTGTTCCTCGAACACTTCGTGCTCACGCCGCGGCACATCGAAGTGCAGATCCTGGCCGACGAGCACGGCAACGTGATCCATCTCGGTGAGCGCGAGTGCTCCCTGCAGCGCCGCCACCAGAAGGTCATCGAGGAGGCGCCGTCGGCGCTGCTCGACGAGGCCACCCGGCAGCGGATCGGCGAGGCGGCCTGCGATGCGGCCCGCAGCGTCGGCTACACCGGGGCGGGAACCGTCGAGTTCATCGTCTCGGCCACCGCGCCCGAGGACTTCTTCTTCATGGAGATGAACACCCGGCTGCAGGTGGAGCATCCGGTGACCGAGATGGTGACCGGTGTCGACCTGGTGGAGCAGCAGGTGCGGATCGCCCGCGGCGAGAAGCTGGCCTTGACGCAGGACGACATCGTGATGACCGGTCACGCGGTGGAGGCACGCGTCTACGCCGAGGATCCGGCGCAGGGATTCCTGCCGACCGGTGGCGAGGTGACGCGGCTGTCGTGGCCGCGTGCGGCCTCGATGGAGCCGGCTCGGCTCGCCACCGGGGCTCAGCGGCCCGGTGTCCGTGTCGACAGCGGCATCGAGGAGGGGTCGGTGATCGGCAGTGATTACGACCCGATGCTGGCCAAGGTGATCGCTTACGGCACCGATCGCGCCGAGGCGCTCGACCGTCTCGACGAGGCCTTGTCGGAGACCCGGCTGCTCGGCGTCGTGACCAACATCGGCTTCTGCCGTTACGCGCTCGCGCAGCGCGATGTGCGCGACGGTGTGCTCGACACCGAACTGCTCGACCGGATCGCCGCCGACTACGCCGCCCCGATGCCCGATCCGCACGCGCTGGTCGCGGGTGCGCTCGGCGCTCTGGACCTCGGCGACCCGGACGATCTCTGGTCGTCCGCGATCGGCTTCCGCATCGGCGCACCGTCACCGGTCCTCGCGCGGCTGGCCGAGTCCGGGCACGTCTACACGGTGTCGGCGCAGATCGATCAGAACCGCACGCCGCGGCCGGGGACCCTCGACGCACACGTGACGATCTCCTTCGAGGATCTCGACCGCGAACCGTGGCAGGCCCCGGTGCGGCTGCGCCAGGTGCCCGGCGACGCCTTCGACCTGATCGTCGACGGACGTTCGCACCGCTGGGAGGTGGCGGTCGACGCCCGCGGCGGTCGCCGCTGGGTGTCGGGCCGGCCGGGAACCTGGATTCTGCACACGGTCCGTGCGCTGTCGGAGCACGATGAAGGCGATGCCGCGGGCCACATCGTCAGTCCGATGCCGGGCACCGTGGTCGCGGTGCCCGGGGTCGACGGCGAGCAGGTCGCGGCCGGCGACCCGCTGGTGGTGGTCGAGGCGATGAAGATGGAGCACACCCTTCGCGCTCCGATCGACGGAACCGCGTCCATCAAGGTCCGGGTCGGGGACAAGGTGGACGCGCAGCAACTGCTCGCGCACGTCCAGGTCGACGACTGAGCCGCTTCGACGCGAACCACGTCAACGACACACGGCTCCCCAGCCAGAGACTTTCAACCCCAGACAGCGATCCACAGACAGCGCCGGACCGATGGACCCGGCCCCACATACGACGAGGAATCTCACTCCATGGAACTGACGCAGGAATACACCGACCTGGTGAACACGGTGCGCGACTTCGCACAGCAGGTGGTGGCGCCCGTCTCCGCCGAACACGATGAGAAGAAGACCTTCCCGTACGAGGTCGTCGGGCAGATGGGCGAGATGGGCCTGTTCGGCCTGCCGTTCAGCGAGGAGTTCGGCGGGATGGGCGGCGACTACTTCGCGCTCGCCCTCGCACTCGAGGAACTCGGGAAGGTCGACCAATCGGTCGCGATCACGCTCGAGGCCGGGGTCGGTCTCGGCGCGATGCCGATCTACAAGTTCGGCACCCAGGAGCAGAAGGAGACCTGGCTGCCGGATCTGCTCGCGGGCCGCCGTCTCGCGGGCTTCGGTCTCACCGAGCCCGGCGCCGGTTCGGACGCCGGCGCCACCGCGACCACGGCACGCGAGGACGGCGACGAGTGGGTTATCAACGGTGGCAAGCAGTTCATCACCAACTCCGGCACCGACATCACTTCGCTCGTGACCGTCACGGCGGTCACCGGGCAGCGCGACAACGGCAAGAAGGAGATCTCGACGATCATCGTGCCCGCCCGAACACCGGGTTTCACCGCTGAACCCGCGTACAACAAGGTCGGCTGGAACGCCTCCGACACCCACCCGCTGAGCTTCGACGACGCGCGCGTGCCACGGGAGAACCTGCTCGGCGAACGAGGCCGCGGCTATGCGAACTTCCTGTCGATCCTCGACGAGGGCCGGATCGCCATCGCCGGTCTCGCGACCGGCGTCGCCCAGGGCTGCGTCGACGAATCGGTCAAGTACGCCCGCGAGCGCAAGTCGTTCGGCAAGGCGATCGCCGAGTTCCAGTCGGTGTCGTTCGCGATCGCCCGCATGGAGGCCCGGGCGCACGTCGCGCGGATGGCGTACTACGACGCCGCCGCCAAGATGCTCGCGGGCAAGCCCTTCAAGAAGGAGGCCGCGATCGCCAAGATGATCTCCTCGGAGGCCGCGATGGACAACGCCCGGACGGCGACGCAGATCCACGGCGGCTACGGCTTCATGAACGAGTACCCGGTGGCCCGGCACTACCGCGACTCCAAGATCCTCGAGATCGGCGAGGGCACCACCGAGGTGCAGCTCATGCTGATCGCGCGATCGCTGGGACTGCCGGCATGACCGCGGCCGACGGCGGCGCCAAGCACGTCACGCAGCGTGGGCTCTGGTTCGAGGAGTTCGAGATCGGCACCGTCTACGAACACCGTCCCGGGCGCACCATCACCGAGGCGGACAATACGTTCTTCACCACGCTGACGATGAACACCCAGGCCCTGCACTTGGACGCGGCGTGGTCGGCCACGCAGCCGGGCTTCGGCGGTCAGCGGCTGGTGAACTCGATGCTCACGCTGTCGACGATCGTCGGGCTGTCGGTGGCACAGCTGACTCAGGGGACGCTGGTCGCGAATCTCGGCTTCCACGACATCGCCTTCCCGGCACCGATGTTCGCCGGCGACACCCTGTACGGCGAGACCGAGTGCACCGGCAAGCGGCTGTCCAAGTCGCGTCCGGGCGAGGGGATCGTCGACCTGACGCACATCGGCCGCAATCAGGACGGAGTGATCGTGGCCCGTGCCTCGCGCTCGACCCTCGTGCGCGTTCGACCCGAAGGGGAATGACAGTGTCCGGAGTGAGAGGGTCGGGAATGACAGGGTCCACAGCGCAATCCTGGACGCCGGCCGGACCGGCTCTGCTGTTCTGCCCGGCCGACCGCCCCGAGCGGTACGCCAAGGCGCTCGACCGCGCCGACATGGTGATCCTCGATCTCGAGGACGCCGTCGCCGAGGTCAACAAGGCCGACGCCCGGGAGGCGCTGATCGCCGATCCGATCGCGGCCGACCGGGTGATCGTGCGGATCAACCCCGCGGGCAGCGTGGAGCATCAGCGGGATCTGGACGCGGTGCAGTGCACGCCGTATCGGGTCGTGATGCAGGCGAAGGTCGAATCCGCGGCGCAGATCACCGCGCACGGACTGCCCACCATCGCGCTCATCGAGACACCTCTCGGCGCGGTTCGTGTCGAGGAGATCGCGGCGGCGCCCAACTGCGTCGGCCTGATGTGGGGTGCCGAGGATCTCGCGGCCGGGATGGGCGGCACGTCGAGCAGGTTCGGTGCGGACGAGCCGGGCACCGGCGGCTACCGCGACATCGCCAGGCACGTCCGGGCACGGGTCCGGCTCGCGGCCGCGGCCTTCGGTGTGGCGGCGATCGACGCGGTCCACATCGACATCGCGGACGTGGACGGACTCGTGGCGGAGGTCCGCGACGCCGTCGCCCAGGGTTACACGGCCACCGCCTGCATCCATCCGAGTCAGGTGGAGCACATCCGCGCCGGCTACGCACCGTCGGCCGAGCGCGTCGAATGGGCCCGCAAGGTGTGCGACGGCGCCCTCGCGCACGACGGCGGCGTGTTCGCCGTCGACGGGCAGATGATCGACGGCCCGGTGATCGCCCAAGCCCGAGCGATCCTCGCCCGGGTGATGCAGCCTCCCGCCGGCTGAGCCGGCACTCGCCCCCGCATCCGACCGACCCACCCGACCCCCACGAGACACCTCAACCCTCACGGAGGACACCATGACCGGCACAGCCGCCGCCCCCTCGTACGCGATCGGGGAGACCGAGCCCCCACTTCTCACCCAGACGATCGGTGCGACCCTCGCCGCCACCGCGGGCAGCTATCCGGACTCCGACGCCCTGATCGACGCCGCCGTCGACCGGACCTGGACGTACGCCGAGTTCCGCCGCGACGTCGTGGCGTTGGCGGCCGGACTTCTCCGGCACGGGGTGGCGCCGGGCGATCGCGTGGGGCTCTGGGCCCCGAACCGGTTCGAGTGGGTGCTGACTCAGTTCGCGGCCGCCGAGATCGGCGCGATCCTGGTCGTGATCAATCCGTCGTACCGGCGCCACGAGCTCGCGTACGCACTCAAGCAGTCGGGCACCTCGCTGGTGCTGGCGGCCACGAGCTTCCGCGACTCGGAGTACGCCGTCATGCTCGAGGACGTGCGCGACCAGACGCCGGACCTGCGCGAGGTGGTGCTGTTCGAGTCGGATGCCTTCGCCGAGATGCTGACCCCGCCGTCGGCGGCGGAGGTGGCCGAGATCGCCGAGATCGCGGCCGGACTGAACCCGGACGATCCGATCAACATCCAGTACACGTCCGGTACCACCGGCGCGCCGAAGGGCGTCACGCTCACTCATCTCAACATCGGCAACAACGGTTATCTGGTCGGATCGCTGCTGGAGTACACCCAGCACGACCGCATCTGCCTGCCGGTGCCCTTCTACCATTGCTTCGGCATGGTGATGGGCAACCTCGCGGCGATCGCCTTCGGCTGCGCCATGGTGATCCCCGCCCCGGCCTTCGATCCGAAAGCCACACTCGCGGCGGTCGAGAAGTATCGGTGCACCAGCCTCTACGGCGTGCCGACGATGTTCATCGCCGAGTTGGCTCTCCTGGACTCGAGCGCCGACGAGGGCACCGCCTTCGACCTGTCCTCCCTGCGTACCGGCATCATGGCGGGCTCGCCGTGCCCGGAGCAGGTGATGCGCCGGGTGATCGACGAGATGAACATGTCGCAGGTGTCGATCTGCTACGGCATGACCGAGACCAGCCCGGTCTCGACGCAGACGCGCATGGACGACGACCTCGACCTTCGCGTGGGGACGGTCGGCCGTGTCGGGCCGCACTTGGAGATCAAGATCGCCGACCCGCTGACCGGCGAGACCCTGCCGCGCGGTGAGACCGGCGAGTTCCGCACCCGCGGGTACTCGGTGATGAAGGGCTACTGGAACGATCCGGAGAAGACCGCCGAGGTGCTCGACGCCGACGGCTGGATGGCCACCGGCGACCTCGGGGTCATGGCCGACAACGGATACGTCAGAATCACCGGCCGCATCAAGGACATGGTGATCCGCGGCGGAGAGAACATCTACCCGCGTGAGATCGAGGAGTTCCTCTACACGCATCCGGACATCATCGACGCCCAGGTGATCGGTGTCCCGGACGAGAAGTACGGCGAGGAACTGATGGCCTGGATCCGGGTTCGCGAAGGCGCGGACGAACTGACCGCGGACTCGATCCGTGAGTTCGCCACCGGTCACATCTCCCGTCACAAGATTCCCAAGTACGTGCAGATCGTCGACGAGTTCCCGATGACCGTCACCGGCAAGGTGCGCAAAGTGGAGATGCGCGAACGCGCGATCGAGGTCCTGGGGCTGGGGTCGTGACCGTCTTCGATCGTTTCGCCGAGAAGTTCTCCGAACGCGCCGGAGCGCCGCTGACCTCATACGACGACGTCTGGCAACGGTCGGTGACCGATCTGCCGGGCTTCTGGCGGTGCGTGTGGGATTTCTTCGCGCTCGACGAGATCGCCCAGACGCCGCTGGGCGACGGGGACGACGCGGTGCTTGCCGACGACACCATGCCCGGTGCCGTGTGGTTCCCCGGTACGGCACTGAATTACGTCGACGTGGTGCTGAGACATGCGGATCTGCCCGGCGAGGCGATCGTCGGATTGGACGAGGACGGCAACCGCACGTCGGTCACGTGGGCCGAACTCCCGGTTCGGGTCGGCGCCGTCGCGCACGCGCTCCGCGAGGCGGGTGTCGGCCGCGGCGACGTCGTCGCGGCGTACCTGCCCGACATCCCGGAGGCCGTGATCGCGTTCCTCGCCACCGCGTCACTGGGCGCGATCTGGTCGGGCTGCGGTCAGGACTATGCGCCGGAGGGTGCGGCCGGCCGGCTCGCGCAGTTGGAGCCCACGGTGCTCGTCTCCGCCGCGAGCTACCGATACAACGGCAAGGAGGTCGACAAGCGCGCCGACTCGGTCACGCTCGCCGGACTGCTCGGCGACGAGGTCACGCACATCATGGTCGGCGACCCCGGCGCCGGTGACGTCGGCGACCCCGGCGCCGCAGTGGTGCGCTGGTCGGAGGTGATCGCGGACGAGAGTCGCCGTCCCGAGCCGGTGAAGGTCGCGTTCGATCATCCGCTGTGGGTGCTGTTCTCCTCGGGCACCACGGGCCGCCCCAAAGGCATCGTCCACGGGCACGGCGGCGTGGTGCTCGAGCACCTGAAGGCGGCGGCGATCCAGTCGGATCTGGACACCGAGTCGGTCTTCTTCTGGCAGACGGCCCTGTCGTGGATGATGTGGAACTACCAGGTCGCCGGGCTGCTGGTGGGGTCCCGGATCATCACGTACAGCGGTTCGCCGCTCTACCCGGACGCGGACCGCCTCTGGCAGATCGTGGCCGACGAACGGGTCACCTTCTTCGGCACCAGCCCGGGACAGCTGCAGGCCTCGCGCAAGGCCGGACTCCATCCCGGCGCGGACCACGACCTCTCGGCGCTGCGGCTGCTGGGCAGCACCGGTTCGACGCTCGCGGCGGATCTGTTCGGATGGATCGACGAGAACGTGAAGGCGGGTCTGCCGGTGTCCTCGATCAGCGGTGGCACCGACGTCGTGAGCGCATTCGCGGGTGGTACCACGGGAGTGGAGGTGGTCGCCGGGGAACTGTCGGCACGCTATCTCGGCGTCGGACTCGAGAGCTGGTCGCCGAGCGGTCGGCCGCTGATCGGCGAAGTGGGCGAGATGGTCGTCACCACGCCGATGCCGTCCATGCCGGTCAGATTCTGGAACGACCCCGACGGGGAGCGCTACCGGAAGGCGTACTTCGCTCACGAATGGGAGGGCGAGGGCCCGGCTAAGCCGGTGTGGCGGCACGGTGACTGGGTCACCGTCACCGAGCGCGGATCGCTGGTGATCCACGGCCGCAGCGATGCGACGCTGAACCGGCACGGCATCCGCATGGGTTCGGCCGACATCTACGAGGTGGTCGAGGGTATGCCGGAGATCGCCGAGGCCTTCGTGCTCGGCGTCGACGGACCGGACGGCAAATACTGGATGCCGCTGTTCGTGACCCTGGTCCCCGGTGCCGAACTCACCGATGAACTGTCCGCGCGTGTCGCCGCCGAGGTGAAGACTCGGTTGTCGCCGCGGCACGTTCCCGACGAGATGATCCTCGCGCCGGGCATCCCGCACACCCGGACGGGGAAGAAGCTGGAAGTGCCGGTCACGGCGATTCTCGCCGGCCGGAGCGAGGTCAACGTGGATCCGAAGTCGGTCGACGACTACGGCCTCATCGAGTGGTACGCCGAGCAGGGAAGAGCCCATCGCTGGTGATTCGACCGATGGACGGCGTTCAGCGGACAGACAGGGACGTGTATTAGCGTGGACCAGAAGTTCGCCGGCCATCGCCCACGGTGGCCCTAGTCTCACGAGGAGTGATCGGATGACGTACCCGCAGTCGGGGTCTGGCTATGGCCAGGGCGACGCCGGATCCCAGTCGGCCTACGGTCAGCAGTACGGCCAGCAGTCCGGCTACGGTCAGCAGCAGTACGGCCAGCAGCAGTACGGGCAGCAGGCCGGCTACGGCCAGCAGTACGCGGCGCAGCAGCAGTACGGCCAGCAGGGCTACGGCTACCAGCAGCCGCAGCAGCCCGCGAGTCAGGGCCTTCCCGCCAACACGACGACCATCCTCGCCGCCGTCATCGGCGCGCTCGGCGTCATCACGCTGTTCTGCGGCTTCGTGGCGGGTTTCAAGGAGACCGGTCCGTACGGTGCCCAGTACAGCGCGAAGCTGTTCGAGACCGAGTTCGCGACCCCGTACGGTCTGATCGCCGTCGCGGGTGTGCTGGCTCTCGTGACCTTCCTGCTCGGTACTGAGAAGTGGGTCGCAGGCGTGGTGTTCGCGCTGTCGACCGTCGGTGCCCTCATCACGGTGTTCCAGTTCGCGACCGCTGACGCGGGCAAGGGAGCCGGCGCGATCATCCTGCTGATCACCTCCATCCTGGCCTTCCTGGCCGCGGTGGTGTGGCTGCTCATCGAGGCGGGTCAGATCAAGACGGCCGCAGCCGACGCGTCGGCCGCGGTCGCGGCTCCCGCCGCCGCCCACGCGGCGCCGGCGGCGGATCCCGCGGCGTCGTCGTACGGCCACGGCTACGGTCAGCAGGCCCAGCAGCAGGCGGCCCAGCAGCCGGCGGCCGGATACGGTCAGCAGGCGCAGGCCTCCTACCAGCCCGGTTCGAGTTACGGCCAGCCGTCGGCGACACCGTCGTACGGTCAGTCCGACACCCCGCCGGCCTCGGACGCCGGGGCGACCACCGCCTTCGTGAAGCCGGAGGATGCCGACAAGCAGTAGCACTGCTCGCTCAGTCAAGAAACTGTCGAGTTCGTACCCGTACGGGGTACGAACTCGACAGTTTTTCGTTCGGGGCAGGGGAGTGCGGCGCGTCGGCGGGGCTCGACTGCCGGACCGTGACACCCTGGTAAGCGATGTCCGCGCCTTCAACTTCGAATCTGGCGGCCCGTCTTCGGCAGGTCCGTCTGGCCCGCCGTGCCGACCAGGAGCCGAAACTGCCCGCCACCTGGGACGTGATCAAGGTCGGGCTCACCGTTCCGACCGTCGCCTGGCTGGTGTCGGCGGTGACCGTGCTGATCACCAAGGTCGCGGCGGGCGCGGGGTTCTCCAGCTTCGGGTCCGCGACCGCGGCCGGATGGCTCGCGGCCAATCAGACGGCGCTGACCGTCGGCGGCGTCACCATCGGGGTGCTTCCGCTGGTTCCGACACTCCTGATCGGATACGGAACGTACCGGGTGGTCCGTCGGGCGACGGTCGACGCGACCTCGTTCAACGAGCTCCTGCGCATCGCTGGAACGGCTGTGGTCGGGCCACTGGTCGCGACCGCGCTCGCTCTCGCGGTGGTCGCCGACGGCAGTTCGTCCGGTCCGGTGGGCAGTCCGAGTCCGCTCGCCGCGTTCGGCATGACGATCGTGGTCCACGGTGTGGCGGCGCTGGCAGGCGTGGTCCCTCGCGTGATCGGGCCGTTCCTCGATGAGTTCGCCGTCGCGGCGTCCGACCGGATCGGCGCCGAAGCCGGGGTCGCCGCCTTCTTCGCCTTGATCGCCGGGGGCGGGGTTGCCGTGTTCGCGGGCTTCCTCGCGCATCTCGGCGCGGTCTCCGATCTCCTCTCGCGAGGCAACACCTTCGACGGCTACCTCGGGCTGTCGGTGTTGTCGATCCTCTACCTGCCGAACTTCGTGGTGAACGCCGCGGCCGTCACCGCGGGCGCGAGCGCGACGCTGGGCGGCACGACGATCGATGCGCTGAGCACGCATCCGGGGACGCTGCCGCCGGTGCCGATCGCGGCGGTGGTCCCCGGCTCCGATCTCGGCGCCTGGGGGGCGTTGCTCTACGCCGTGCCCGCACTGGCCGGTGTGCTGATCGGCTGGCACACCCGCAGTGACGACCTCGTCGCCCATCTGCGGGCGATCGGCGTGGGGGCGGCGGTGGCCTCACTGCTGATGGTGGTGGCTGTGGCGTTCTCGGGCGGCACGCTCGGCGAGATGGGGGAGGCCGGCGTCAGTGTTCCGCTGGCCGGGGTCTTCACGCTGACCGCGCTCGGGGTGACGGCGACGGCGACCGCCGGGATCCTCTGGCTCAACCGCGGGTTCGGCGGTCGGCGGGCGTCCGGGGCTCCCGACCTGGATCTTGACGAACTGCTCGACGAGCCGGAACCGGTGGACGCGGATGCGGACTCGAACCCGGGAGCGGACGCGGATTCGGACCAAGATCCGGACTCGGGTGACGAGGACGGGACCGAGGCGCTCGACGACGTCGATCCGGCGGTCGCGAGTGGCGCAGACCACGGACCCCCGGCGGGCGACCGACCTCCCGGTTCAGTGCGGGAGCTGGACAACTAAGCTGTAGGTCGTGACATCAGCCCAGGACGCCCGTGTGCCCGTGGTCGTCATGGCATCCGGCACCGGATCGTTGATGGCCGCAGTCCTCGACCTCGCAGCAACCGAGGACGCACCCTTCCGCGTCGTCGGCGTAGTGGTCGACCGCGACTGCGGGGCCGCCGACCGCGCCGTCGACGCCGACCTGCCCGTGATCCTCTGCGAGTTGCGGGAGTACCCCGACCGTGAGGCGTGGGACGCGGCGCTCACCGCCTCGGTCGCGGAGTTGGCCCCGGAGTGGGTGGTCACCGCAGGCTTCATGAAGATCCTCGGCCCCGCATTCCTCGACCGTTTCGGCGGCCGGATCCTCAACTCGCATCCCGCGCTGCTGCCCGCGTTCCCCGGCGCGCACGGGGTCGCCGACGCCCTCGCGTACGGCGTCAAGGTCACCGGCACCACGGTGCACCTCGTCGACGACGGCGTCGACACCGGACCGATCCTCGCGCAGCGCATCGTGGAGGTGCTGCCCGACGATTCCGAAGAGACCCTTCACGAACGCATCAAAGAAGTCGAACGTGTGCTGCTGCCGGAAGTGGTGCATGCGGTCGTGACCCGTGGCGTTGTCACAGATGGACGAAAGGCACACATCAAGTGAATGCACCTGCAGACTCCGGAGCTCGCGCGGTGAAGCGCGCGCTGATCAGCGTCTACGACAAGAGCGGGCTCACCGAACTGGCGACCGCCCTCCACTGCGCGGGCGTCGAGATCGTCTCGACCGGCTCCACCGCCAAGACCATCGCCGGTGCGGGCGTTCCGGTGGTCGAGGTCAGCGAACTGACCGGCTTCCCGGAGTGCCTCGAGGGGCGGGTCAAGACCCTGCATCCGCGGGTGCACGCGGGCATCCTGGCCGACACTCGCAAGGACGATCATCTGGCGCAGCTCGACGAGCTGGGCGTGGCGCCCTTCGAGTTGGTGGTCGTGAACCTGTACCCGTTCACCGAGACCGTCGCCTCCGGTGCCGCCCCCGACGAGTGCGTCGAGCAGATCGACATCGGCGGTCCTTCGATGGTCCGTGCCGCCGCCAAGAACCACCCGTCGGTGGGCGTGGTGGTGGATCCCGCCGACTACCCGGACGCAGCCGCCGCCGTCGCCGGTGGCGGGTTCACCCTGGCACAGCGGAAGCAGCTGGCGGCCAAGGCCTTCCGTCATACAGCCGATTACGACGTCGCCGTCGCCTCGTGGATGACCTCGGTGGTCGCGCCGTCGGAGGAGACCGCAGGCGAACCGGGTGCGACCACCGGCGCGCAGTTCCCCGTGTGGGCCGGCGCCACCTGGAAGCGGTCGGCCACCCTGCGCTACGGGGAGAACCCGCATCAGGCGGCCGCGCTCTACGTCGACACCGACGCAGCACCGGGGCTGGCTCAGGCCGAGCAGCTGCACGGCAAGGAGATGTCGTTCAACAATTACACCGACGGCGACGCCGCCTGGCGTGCCGCCTACGACCACGCCGGACCGGCGGTCGCGATCATCAAACACGCGAACCCCTGCGGCATCGCGGTGGGGGCCGACATCGCCGAAGCGCACCGCAAGGCGCACGCCTGCGATCCGGTCAGCGCGTACGGGGGCGTGATCGCCACCAACCGCGAGGTGTCGGTCGAGATGGCCGAGCAGGTGGCGGAGATCTTCACCGAGGTCATCATCGCGCCGAGCTACGCCGACGGCGCGGTGGACGTCCTCTCGCGGAAGAAGAACATCCGCATCCTCGTCGCGCAGGCTCCGGCCGGGAGCGGTATCGAGATGCGTCCGGTCTCGGGCGGGTTGCTTCTGCAGGAGCGCGACGTGATCGACGCCGAGGGCGACGATCCGGCCAACTGGACGCTCGCCACGGGTACCGCGGCCGACGAGCAGACGCTGCGCGATCTGGTCTTCGCCTGGCGTGCCTGCCGTGCGGTCAAGTCGAACGCCATTCTGCTCGCCTCCGACGGTGCGTCGGTCGGCGTCGGGATGGGTCAGGTCAACCGCGTCGACTCCGCGCATCTGGCGGTGAACCGGGCGGGCGAGCGCGCGGCGGGCGCGGTCGGTGCGTCCGACGCCTTCTTCCCGTTCCCCGACGGTCTTCAGGTGCTGATCGACGCCGGCGTGCGCGCGGTGGTCCAGCCGGGCGGTTCGGTCCGCGACAACGAGGTGATCGAGGCCGCCAAGGCTGCGGGCGTCACGATGTACCTGACCGGGGCGCGTCACTTCGCACACTGAGTGCCGTACGGCACGTGAGGCGCGCATGAACAGCGCTCTCGCCGCATGACGGTGATCGGGCTCCTCCCACTCGTGGCCGCGGGGTTCGGTGCGGGCGTGGTCGGCTACATGACCGGGCTGGCTTCTATCGTGAGCTATCCGGCGCTGCTCGCGGCGGGCTTGACGCCCCTGTCCGCCAATGTCACCAACACGGTGGCTCTGGTCGCCGTCGGTGTGGGGAGCTTCGCGAAGTCGGGCCGGGCGCTCACTGCCGACGACGGCGGCCGGTCGCTGCTGCGCTCGTCGCTGATGGCGCTGGCCGGCGGAATCGTGGGTGCGGCGTTGCTGCTGCTGGCGCCCGCCGCGGCGTTCGGATACGTCGTTCCGTACCTGGTGGCGCTGGCGTCGGTCGCGCTGCTGGCGCAGCCCGGTCTTCGACGGTGGATCGAGCACGGCTCCGACCGTCCGGTGGCCTGGCCGGTCGCGGTGTTCGTGGTGTCGATCTACGGCGGCTATTTCGGTGCGGGAGCCGGCGTGATCTTTCTCGCGCTCGCGCTGCTCCTGACGAGTCTGCCGCTGTGGCACTCCATGCTGCTGAAATCGGCGCTTCTGGGCGTCGCCAATGCGGTCGCGGCCGTCGCCTTCATCGTCTTCGGTCCGGTGCACTGGCCGGCGGCGGTGGCGATGGGCATCGGCTGTCTGCTCGGCGGCTGGATGGGGCCGTCGCTGGTCGCTCGGCTGCCTGCCCGGCCCCTGCGGATCGCGATCGGTCTGTGCGGTCTCGGACTCGCGGTATGGCTCGGCCTCCGTCCGGCCGGCTGAGCCGTACGCGTACCTGAGCCGTACGCGTCCTACGGAATCGCTCGCCGCAGAGTCGCGTACGAGACGCCCGACAGCGCCGCCACCAGGACGAGCCCGTAACCGCCTACCGCGACCGGCGTGAGACCGGTGAACCAGCGTCCGACGGCCGGCCAGCCGCCGCCGAGACTGATGCCCAAGATCGCGAGGGCGATCGCCGCGGCCAGACCGATGCCGATGAGGACCAGTGTCAGCATGCCGAACCGCTTGTACACGGTGGCGGCGAAGAAGCCGATGGTGAACGTGAGCATCGGCGCCATGAAGTACAGCAGGCCGGCGGCCGCGGGTCCCTGGTTCCAGATCCACGGCACCGCGAAGAAGTAGCCGTCGATCCCCCAACCGTCGGTGGCCTTCTCGATCAGGCCGCCGATCACGTACAGCACGGCGAGGCCGATGGACGCGAGGAGGGCGGTGAGGGTGGTCCCGAGATAGAACTCGCGACGAGTGACGCTCATGGCCTGGGAGAACGGGAAGGTCAGCGACATCGCCTGGATGCCGATCACGGCGAAGTACCAGAGGGGTGCCTGTGATGCGCCGCCGTAGATCGGGTCGGTGAGGTCGCTGACCGAGGCGTAGATCGCCCCGTAGATGATCAGCGAGATCGCGAACGCGGCGCCGAAGATCGTCAGCGGCAGCCAGACGAAGATCTTCTTGTTGATCAGTTGCATGCGGACGACGTTCGCTGTGCGGTTCATCGCGAGGCTCCCATCGGACGAGAGGTTGGCTCACGCCGGTCGGCGCGAGTGGTGAGACGGACGATCAGTTCCTGCATCGAGACCGGAGCGGTGGCGATGCCGCGGGCGGACAGTTCGGCCAGGTCGGTGTCCTCGAGTCGTCCCAGGACGGTCACCGAGGCGACGGAGCCGAGTCGGTCGCGGTGCAGTTCTTCGCGGTCGCCGATGAAGGCGTCGACGGCGGATTCGGCGCCGACCACGGTGAACGCCATGCCGCGGAGGTCGTCGGCCGACTCGTTCAGGACGAGCCTGCCCTCGTCGACCACGAGCACCTGCTCGACGAGGTTCGAGACCTCGTCGATGAGATGGCTCGACAGCAGAATGGTGCGGGGGAAGTCGCTGTAGTCCTCGAGGAGACGGTCGTAGAACAGTTGTCGGGCGACGGCGTCGAGACCGAGGTAGGGCTCGTCGAAGAAGGTCACGTCGGCGCGGGAGGCGAGGCCGATGATGACTCCGACCGCGGACAGCTGACCCCGGGAGAGCTTCTTGATGCGCCGGCAGTCGGGAAGCCGGAACTCCTCCACGAGGCGGTCGGCGAGTTCTTGGTCCCAGTTCGGGAAGAACAACCGTGCCATCTGGAAAGCCTGGGCCGGAGTGGAGTCCTCGGGGTAGCGCTGGCTCTCGCGTACGAAGCAGATGCGCGGCAGGACGTGCGTGTTCTCGTACGGGTCTTCGCCGAAGATCCGGGGCTCACCGGACGTCGCGAAGTTCTGAGCGGTGAGGATCGACATCAGCGTGGTCTTGCCCGCGCCGTTGCGGCCGAACAGCCCGCAGACGGTGTTCGCCGGAAGGTCGAAGCTCACGTCGTCGAGGGCGTTCGTCGATCCGTATCGCTTGGTGAGGCCTCGCGCGCTGATGGCGGGTGCGCTGGTCTGGCTGGTCATGGCCGGACTCCTTCCGACGGCTGATCGATGGTGGTGGAACGTTCGTGAATGAGGGCGACGACGTCGTCGGCGGTCAGGTTCAGCCGGCGTGACTCCACCAGCAGCGGAGTCACGAACCGGTCGGCGAAGGCCTCCCGGCGACGCACGCTCAACGCGGCGCGGGCCCCGGCGGCGACGAACATTCCCACGCCGCGCTTCTTGTAGAGGACGCCTTGGTCGACGAGCAGGTTGATGCCCTTCGCTGCGGTCGCGGGATTGATGCGGTAGAAGGCGGCGAGTTCGTTGGTGGAGGGCGCGCGAGTCTCCTCGGGCAGGGTGCCGTCGATGATCGAATCGGCAACGTGGTCGGCGACCTGCTGGAAGATGGCCCTCCCGTCGTCAATCATTGGACCGCCTCGGTTTCTTGGTTAATTACTCGACTAACTAACCATGCAACCAGTCGTCGGAGGTTGTCAAGGGGTGCGGTGCGATAGGTTGGCCGAATGAGCGATCGGCGATGCCCGTGCGGTTCGGGAGAGGTGCTGTCGGAGTGTTGCGGGCGCTACCTCACGGGCCTCGGTGTGGGGAGGCCGGCGCCGACGGCCGAAGCGTTGATGCGCAGCAGGTTCACGGCGTTCGCACTCGGTGACGAGGAGCACCTGCTCGCGACCTGGCATCCGGACACCAGGCCGGACGAGTGTGCGCCCGAATCCGGCACGCGCTGGCTGCATCTCCATATCGACGAGGTCGTGGACGGGTCGCCCTTTCATCAGACGGGCGTCGTCGCCTTCACTGCCGTCTTCCGCGACTCCGGAGGCCGCGGTGAACTGCACGAGCGCAGTAGATTCGTCCGAGTCGGCCGTGTCTGGCTCTACGTGGACGGCGTGCACGCGGTGTGAAGCGGCCGCCACGCGCTGTGAACGGGCTGCCGCGGCGTTCTCCTGCGACAGGCGGCAGTCGTCGATACTCAACCAAGGGGTTGACAACGCACCTCACGCGGCGTCTACTCGTAGACAACCATTTGGTTGAATAAGGAGGTCGACGGCGATGGCCGACGAGTTGTCTCTCATATTCGCGGCACTGGCGGATCCGACGCGTCGAGACATGGTCGCGCGTCTCACGGCCGCGGACGCGACCGTGGGGCAGCTCGCCGAACCCTACGACGTCAGCGTGCAGGCGATCTCCAAGCATCTGAAGGTGCTCGAAGAGGCCGGCCTGGTGACGCGCTCACGGGACGGGCAACGACGTCCGGTGCACCTGGAGACCGAGGTCTTCGACCTGATGGCCAAATGGATCGAACGGTATCGCCGCCGAGCGGAAGCGCGGTACCAGCGGCTCGACGCAGTCCTCGCAGAGATGACGGGCGCCGATGCCGCGCACTCCACCGACACCGAAGGGGCCGCATCATGAACACCGAGACCTATCCCGAAGCCGCGATCGACGCCGACCCGGCGCTGCCGATCATCCGGATCACCCGCGACTTCCGGGCCACACCGGCCCAACTCGCCAAAGCGCACCTCGACCCGGAACTTTTCATGCGGTGGGTGGGACCCGACGCCATCACCTCGCGCGTCGTGATCTGGGATGCCCGCAGCGGCGGCGAATGGCGGTACGTCTCCGAACACGAGGGGCAGGAGTTCGGGTTCCGGGGCTGCTTCCACACCGTCGGCGACGATCGCATCGTTCAGACTTTCACCTTCGAGGGCATGCCCGACGAGGTGTCGTTGGAGACCCTCCGCTTCATCGATCTGGGCGACGGGCGCACCCGATTGGAGGCGCAGTCGCTCTGCGACTCCATCGAGGTCCGTGACGCCTGGCTGCGGTCGGGTATGGAGGTCGGCGTGCGGGAGGGCTATGCGAAGCTCGACCGATTGCTCGCCGACGGCGAGGTCCGGGCGTGAGCCGACTGAGCGGTCTCACGGCGTCCGATCGTCACCGCGTGGTCGCCTCCGACTTCGGTTCGCAGGCGGCCGCCACGGCCGACTGGGACGCGCCGTCGCCCGTCGACGGCTGGCGGGCACGGGACGTCGTCGCCCACCTCACCGGGTGGTTTCCGGCGTTTCTCGCCGACGGCGGCGTTCGGTTCGACGCGGCGCCGTCGGCCGACGATCCGGCCGCCGTCTGGTCGGCGCACTCGGCGCGTGTCCAGGAGCTGTTCATGCGCGACGACGTCGAGTTCTCGCACCCGAGGGTGGGCACGATGCCGCTGGCTGATGCCGTCGACCGCTTCTACACAGCCGACGTGTTCATGCACACCTGGGATCTCGCGCAGGCGAGCGGCCGTCGCCCGGACCTGGACGCGGAGTTCGCGGCGCAGTTGCTGGACGGACTGCGGGGGATGGAAGAGGTGCTGCGCTCGTCCGGTCAGTACGGTCCCGCGAAGACCGCACCGGCCGGCGCCGACCCAGTGATGCGCCTGGCGGCGTTCATCGGCCGCGACCCGCACTTCGCCGACGCCCGATAGCCGTCCGGAGCAGGGCCCTCAGGCGGACCAGGCCGGGTCCCGGCCGGCGAATCCGAGGATGTGGTCCGTCTCGTCGCGATCCGCGCCGACCTCGACGGGGGCGCCGAAAACGCCGGGCCTGCGGGTCACCTCGTCGGGGACGTGGGCGAAGACGTCGCGGATGAACTGGACGGCTGCGGCCGGGAACCGCACGCGCGAGCCGGTGGCCGCGGCGAGGTCCCAACCGTGCAGGTACAAGTCCACCGCGGGGAAGGACAGACCCTCCCTCACCGTCCGGCGTCCGACGGGGCTGTCGACCTCGCGGTCCAGATCGGTCACCTCGGCCAGGGCCTGACGGGCCTGTGCCGCTGCGGCCGCCCACCACACCGCCGGGTCGCCCTCGACCGCCGACGAGGGCGGATCGTGTCTGTTGAACTCGCGCTCGCCTCCGCGGAGTATGCGCGCGCCGACCAGTGCCGCCTCGCCCACGTGCCCGAGGACGTCCAGTGCCGTCCATCCGTCGCAGGGAGACGGAGCGGTCCAGCGGTCGGCGGGCACGGTCTCCACCACGCCGGTGAAGAAGGTCAGCCCGTTGTCGTAGGTGTCGAGGGAATCCCAGGGAGCGGTGTTCGAGGACATGATGCGAATCCTTCCGAAGAGGTGAGTAGAGCGTATCGACGAGCACTGACAGACCACGGACGAATTCGCCGCCTTCAGCGGGCGGGCCGGATCGGGAGGTAGCGTGGATGACGTGGCTGTCACCGATATCGACACTCCTGCACCGGCTCTCACCACCGTCGGCGAACTGCGTGCCTCCGGGCACGTGGAACGTGACGTCCGGGACGAGATCCGCAACAATCTGCTGACGGCGCTGCGCGCAGGCGACGACCCGTGGGACGGCATCGTCGGATTCGACGACACCGTGATCCCGCAGCTCGAACGCGCGTTGATCGCGGGGCACGACGTGGTGATGCTCGGTGAGCGCGGACAGGGCAAGACCAGGCTGCTGCGCACGCTGGCCGGGCTGCTCGACGAATGGACGCCGGTCATCGACGGCTCCGAACTCGACGAGCATCCGTACAACCCCATCCTGCCCGCCTCGATCCGGCGGGCCGCGGAGCTCGGTGACGCGCTGCCGGTGGCATGGCGGCATCGGAGCGAACGGTACAGCGAGAAGCTCGCGACCCCGGACACCTCGGTGGCCGACCTGGTCGGCGACATCGACCCGATGAAGGTGGCCCAGGGGCGGAGTCTTGGCGATCCGGAGACCATCGCATTCGGTCTCATCCCGCGGGCTCATCGCGGCATCATCGCGATCAACGAGCTGCCCGACCTCGCCGAACGGATCCAGGTGTCGATGCTCAATGTGATGGAGGAGCGAGACATCCAGGTCCGCGGCTACAGCCTGCGACTGCCCCTCGACGTCCTCGTGACGGCCAGCGCGAATCCCGAGGACTACACCAATCGAGGGCGGATCATCACTCCGCTCAAAGACCGGTTCGGTGCCGAGATCCGCACGCACTACCCGCTCGACCTGCAGGACGAGGTGGACGTCATCGAGCAGGAGGCCGACCTCGTCGCCTCGGTGCCGTCCTATCTGATCGAGGTGCTGGCGCGATTCACCCGCTACGCCCGCGAGCATCCGTCGATCGACCAGCGCTCGGGTGTGTCCGCGCGGTTCTCGATCGCCGGTGCGGAGACGGTGGCCGCGGCCGCGCTGCATCGTTCCGTGGTGGCCGGCGAGGAGTTCCCGGTCGCGCGACCGGTCGACCTGCACGCGGTGATCGAGGTGCTGCGCGGCAAAGTGGAGTTCGAGTCCGGCGAGGAGGGGCGTGAGCTCGAGATCCTCGACTACCTGCTCCGCAAATCCGTCGCCGACACCGTCCGGGCCCACCTAGGCGGCGTCGACATGGCGCCGCTCGTCGCGGCGCTGGAGGCGGGCGAGGAGGTGCTCACCGGCGACCGCGTTCCCGCGGGCGACGTGCTCACAGCGCTCGGCGACACCGGCGCGGTGGCCGAGGTGATCGACGAGATCAGCCGGCGCCTGGACTCCACCGACGCCGCCGAGCGCGCCAGCGCCGCCGAACTGGCCCTGGAGGGGTTGTATCTCGCGCGCCGGATCGGCAAGGACACCGACGAGTACGGCCGCACCGCCTACCTGGTGGAACAGGTCGACGAGGACGACACGGCCTAGCTCATGAGCAGAAGGCGCTTCCACCGCTCGTCCTACCGGCGCTACACCGGCGGGCCCGACCCGCTGGCGCCGCCCGTCGACCTCCGCGAGGCCCTGGAGGCGATCGGTGACGACGTGATGGCGGGATCCTCGCCCGACCGTGCGCTTCGCGAGTTCCTCCGTCGCGGGAGCGAGAACATGCGCGGGCTGGACCGGCTGGCGGAGATGGCGAACCGCAGACGGCGCGAACTGCTACGGAACCGGAACCTCGACGGGACGTTCGACGAGATCCGCGAACTGCTCGATTCGGCGGTGCTCAGCGAACGCAAGCAACTCGCGCGCGACCTCGACGACGACGCCCGGCTCGCCGAGATGCAGATCGAGAGCCTTCCGGCGTCGACGGCGCAGGCGGTCCGCGAACTCGCCGACTACGACTGGCGCAGTCCGCAGGCGCGCGCCGACTACGAGAAGATCTCCGACCTGCTCGGGCGCGAAGTGCTCGACCAGCGGTTCGCCGGAATGAAGCAGGCTCTGGAGGGCGCCACCGACGACGATCGTCGGCGCATCTCGGAGATGCTCGACGATCTCAACGACCTGCTCGCCGCGCACAATCGCGGCGAGGACACGAGCGAGCAGTTCGCCGAGTTCATGGACAAGCACGGCGAGTTCTTCCCGGAGGATCCGCGCAGCACCGAGGAGCTGATCGACTCCCTGGCGCGCCGGTCCGCCGCAGCGCAGCAGTTCTTCAACTCGCTGACCCCCGAACAGCAGGCGGAGCTCGCCGAACTGTCGCAGCAGGCCTTCGGTTCGCCTGCGCTGATGTCGCAGCTCGCGCAGATGGACGACGCGCTGCGTCAGGCGCGGCCCGACCTCGACTGGAACGGCGGCCAGGAGTTCTCCGGCGATCAGCCGATGGGACTCGGCGAGGGCGCGGCGGCGCTGCGCGATATCGCCGAGCTCGAGAACCTGGCAGAGCAGCTGTCGCAGGGATACGCGGGGGCGCAGCTCGAGGACGTGGACCTCGACGCCCTCGCGCGGCAACTCGGTGACGAAGCCGCGGCCGATGCGCGGACGCTCGCCGAACTCGACCGGGCGATGCGCGAGGAGGGCTTCTTCGACCGCGCCCCGGACGGTCAGACGAGGTTGAGTCCGAAGGCGATGCGCCGACTCGGGCAGGCGATCCTGCGTGACATCGCCCAGCAGTTGTCCGCACGCGGCGGCGACCGGCAGTCCGACCTCGCCGGCCGGCTCGGGGAGCCCACCGGAAGCAGCCGTGAGTGGCAGTTCGGCGACACCCAGCCGTGGAACGTCACCCGCACCGTCACCAACGCGGTGTTGCGCACCGTCGCCGAGGACCCGTCCGCGGCCGCTCGTCTCGCATCGGGCGACGGCGTGCGCCTCGACGTCGGTGACATCGAAGTGATCGAGACCGAGGCGCGGACCCAGGCCGCCGTCGTCCTCCTCGTCGACACCTCGTTCTCCATGGTGATGGAGGGCCGTTGGACTCCGATGAAGCGGACGGCATTGGCCCTCAATCAGCTCATCAGCACCCGGTTCCGCACCGACGAACTGCACTTGATCGAGTTCGGCCGCGTGGCCCGCGACACCACCGTCGACGTATTGACCGCGCTCGAGCCGCGGATGGAGCAGGGCACCAACCTGCACCACGCGCTGTTGCTGGCGCAGCGGCACCTCCGGCGGTTCCCGAATGCCCAGCCGGTGGTGCTGATCGTCACCGACGGTGAGCCGACCGCGCATCTGGAGCCGGACGGAGAGGACTTCTTCTTCTACCCGCCGCATCCGCGCACTATCGGGCTCACGGTGTCGGAGCTGGATCATCTCTCGCGCATGGGCACCCAGATCACGTTCTTCCGGCTGGGCGAGGATCCCGGCCTGGCGCGGTTCATCGACCGCATCGCGCGCCGGATCGGCGGCCGCGTCGTGGCGCCGGACCTCGACGGTCTCGGTGCGGCCGTGGTCGGGGATTACCTCCGGTCGCGACGGGCCCGGTAGCCGGCGGTGGGGTTCACCCGAGAGGAACTGCTCGACCGGATCGGTGCGACCGTTCCGGATCTGATCGGCCCCGACTGCCGGCTGCTGATCGCGGGCATCAATCCCGGGCTGTGGACCGCGGCGACCGGGGCCCACTTCGCCCGGCCCGGCAATCGCTTCTATCCGGCACTGCACGCCGCGGGCATCACCGATCACGTGATCGACGCGTCGGCGGGGATGTCCGACGACGACGCCGCGGCGCTCACCGATGCCGGGATCGGCATCACCAATGTCGTCGCGCGGGCCACCGCGAAAGCCTCCGACCTGGCTCGGGACGAGCTGCTGCGCGGCGGTCGGGAACTGGAGGCGACGGTGCTCCGGGTGCGGCCGCGCGTCCTCGCGATCCTGGGGGTCACCGCCTATCGCGCGGCGTTCGGGCGCCGCACGGCCGTGGTGGGCCGGCAGCCGGAGTCGATCGGCGGCGCCGAGCTCTGGGTACTGCCGAACCCGAGCGGGTTGAATGCGCACGAGACCGTCGAGACCCTGGCGGCTGCGTACCGGCGGGCGGCGGACGCGGCCGGGGTACGCGATGTGCGTCGCCGGTGAGCCGGGCGATTCTTGTCTAGGCTTGGGCAGATGAGCGACATCGAGCCCCGCGCCTCCCGTGCTCCGCAGCCATCCGCCGGTGATGCCGCCGCGATGCTGGTCAGCGACGCCGACCGCGAACGCACTCATTCCTATCTATCGGCCGCGATGACGATGGGCGTGCTCACTCCGGAGGAGTACAGCCGGCGCGCCGGCGATGCCTCGGTCGCGCGGACCCGGGCCGATCTGGACGCATTGACTCGGGACCTGCCCCTCGATCAGCTCCGCTCGGTGGCCGCCGACGCCGCATTCGGCCAGACCCGTGTCAGTGCCTCCGGTGCCGATCCCGTCACGTCCGCGTCCGGCTTCTTCGGCGGAACCGAAGTCGGCGGGGGCGCGGTCGTGGGTGATCGACTGAAGGCCACCGCAGTGATGGGCGGCGTGGTGCTCGACCTGCGGAACGTCGAGTACACGGCGCCTGTGCTCACGGTGAAGTGCAAGGCGATCATGGGCGGCGTCGACATCGTGGTCCCGCCGGACGTCACCGTGGAGGTGCACGGGAGGGCTGTCATGGGCGGCTTCGACGGCAGCGCCGCCGGTCCCGGCGGCGAGGGCGCCCCGCGGGTGGTGATCACCGGATTCTCGTTGATGGGCGGGGTCCGTGTGCAGAGGCGCGGCCGGGCCGACCGGCTCGGCCCCCGTCGTGCCCGCTGACGGCGGGCCGGTCAGGCCAGCGTGGCGGCGATCAGCGCGATGACGGGGATCGACAGGAGCGTGGTGATCAGGGCCGAGTCGCGGGCGAGGACCTCACCGCGCCGGTATCTGGTCGCGTAGACCAGGACGTTCTGCGCGGTCGGCAGGGCGGCGATCACGACCTGCGCGAACAACCGATGCCCGGTCATCCCGAATCCCCAGCGTGCGAGCGCGTAGGCGACGAGCGGCATCGCGACCACCTTCATCGCGGCGGCCAGCGCGACGTCTCGCCGCGGACTCTGGCCCTTCTTGAATACGGTGACGCCGGTGAGCGTGAGGCCGAAGGTGAGCAGCGCCAGCGGGACTGAGGCCTGCCCCAGCATGTCCAGCGGTTCCATCACGGCCTGCGGCGGATGCCATCCGGCCACCGAGACGATCAGGCCGATCACGCCGCCGACCAGGATCGGGTTCTTCAACGGCGTGGTCACCGTGCGCAGCGTCGAGGTCCGTCGCTCGGCCGACAGCGCGGTCAGATCGAGGGTCGCGAGGGCGACCGGGGAATAGAAGACGATCTGGAACAGCAGCAGGGGAGCGATGAACGACGCGTCGTCGAGCACGAAGATCGCGATCGGCAGACCCAGGTTCACGCTGTTGACGTACGAGGAGGACAACGCGCCGATCACGATCTCCGGTACGGCGCGGCGCAGCCAGAACCACGCGATCAGCGCGTAGACCGCGCCCACGGCGACGGCCGATGCCGAGGCGACCACGAGCGTGGACGAGAAGATCGCCGACAGATCGCTGGTGGCCAGAGAGTGGATGAGCAGTGCGGGTGTGCAGACGAAGAAGACGGTGCGCGCCAGCACCGCCGCCGCGTGTTCGCCGAGACTGCCCGTCCGGCCGAGAACGTAACCCAGGGCGACGACGATGAAGATGACGGTGAACCCCGAGATGACGCCAGACACCCGACGCATTATGCCCGCGGCGCCCGAACCCTCCGGTCACGACCTCGTCCGGGCCGCCGCGTTTTGCATCCGGGAGCCCGCGGCGGCTAACCTGGTCTGGTTGTGTGCCGCGGCCGCTGTGCCGTGGTGAGAAGACTTCAGCGGGTCTGGCGGGTCGGGAGACAGCCCGAGCCCACCCGCGCCAGGTAAGAGAAGGGCTGGAACCATGGCAGTACCCAAGCGCCGGATGTCGCGGGCCAACACCCGTAGCCGTCGTTCGCAGTGGAAGGCGGACAACGTCGCACTGCAGGAAGAGAAGATCAACGGTGTTTCGCAGCGCATCCCGCGCCGCCTGGTCAAGGCAGCGAAGCTCGGTCTGGTCGATCTCGACCGTCGCTGAGCGCGGCTGACACACAGACTTCAACGGCTGGGGCCGGCGAGAGATCGCCGGCCCCAGCCGTTTCGTCGTGGGGCCTGCGGAGGCTCCGTCTCGTCGGAGGCTACTGCGAGAGGATCTTGTTCACGCCGCGGTTGAGGACGTTGGGAATGAACTTGGCCGCGTTGCCCAGAACCGTGGTCTGCAGCCCCACCGAGTAGCTCGTGCGGCTCAGCACGCGGTCCGCGATGGTCGGATGAACCGATTCCCAGACCTTGTCGGCGACCTGTTCGGGGGTGATGCGGACACCGAGCGTCCTGGTTGATTTCGCATCGTTGTCGGCGAGCGCGGTCTTGGCCCACAGCGGCCAGATGCTCACGACGCGGATGTCGTCGGCCGCCCACTCCAACTCCAGCGCCTCGGTGAGGCCTGCGACGTAGAACTTGGTCGCGCTGTAGGTGGCGATTCCCGGCTGGCCGTAGATCGCGGATGCGGAGGCGATGTTCACCAGATGCGATCCCGGAGTCGCCTTGAGATACCGGTGGGCCGCCTGGGCGCCCAGGGTCACTCCCAGTGCGTCGATGTCGATCTGCGCCTTGATCGCGTCGGTCGAGATCTCGGTGAGGGGGCCCGCCACCAGGATCCCGGCGTTGTTGTCGAGCACGTCGAGGCGGCCGTCGGTGTGCGAGGTGAACTCGGCCAGTGCCGTCGACCACTGCTGCGGGTCGCGGACGTCGAGGTGACCGGTGATGAAGTCGGGGTGCTCCTCGCGGACGGCGGCCAGCGCCTCGTCGCTGACGTCGTAGACGCCGACCGTCCAGCCTTCGAGGGCGAATCGCTCGGCGGTCGCGAGGCCGATGCCCGCGGCACCGCCGGAAATGAAGATCGAAGGCATGACTCTGGATTCTCCCCACTGTGACCTGCGAGGACGCCCCTCGCATTGATATTACTCTCCGGTAGGAACTCTAGACCGTTTACGTCGCAGGACGCGAGTGTTACCGTGACAATGATTGTTGTTACAAGATGCGATGGAACAATGTACCGGAGGTCAACATGACGGCAGCGATCGAACGGGAGAATGCGGGCGACAACCTGATCAGCCTGCAGGACTCGGGTGCCGAGCAGGTGTCCGAACGGTTGCTGCGATCGGCCGCCCGGCTCTCGCGCAATGCGATGACCGAGATCGACTGGTCGTTGCCGATGGATCCCGACAAGTACGGATGCAGCCCGGAGTGGTCGTCGCTGTACGGCACCGACTACTGGGACGAGCTCACCGACGAGCAGCGAGTCGATCTGACGCGTCACGAGTTCGCGTCGATCATGAACATCGGCATCTGGTTCGAGATGATTCTGCAGGAGATGGTTCTGCGCGATCAGTACGTCGGCGACTACCACTCCTCCGAGTTCCAGTTCGCGCTGGTGGAGATCGCCGATGAGTGCCGGCATTCGCTGATGTTCGCCAAGGCGTCGGAGAAGATGGTCGGCACTTCGTATCATCCGCACCCGAAGATCGCCCAGTTGGGCAAGTCTTTCAAGCTCCTTGCGCGCAACGAGGTCGCCTATGCGGGCATTCTCGTCGCCGAGGAGGTTCTCGACGTGTTCCAACGCGGATGCATGCGCGACGAGCGGGTGCTCCCCTTCATCCGGACCGTCAACGAGATCCACGTTCTCGAGGAATCCCGGCACATGAAGTTCGCGCGCGAACAGGTGCGTGAGTCGGTCGACGGGATCGGCTGGGCCCGCAGGCAGTTCAGCGCGCTGTCGGTGGCGGCGGGCGCGTACCTCATCGTGAGCAGTCTGATCCAGCCGAAGGCCTACGCCGATGCGGGACTCGACGTGAAGCGTGCGCTGGCCGAGCGCCGCGACAACGGCCACTTCCACTCGATGATCCGCAGCAGCTGCGGTCACCTCATGGAGTTCCTCGACGAGGTGGGCCTGCTGACCAAGCCGGCCATGCACTACTACCGCAAGGCGCACATGATCTAGCGGCGGATCGATCGCCGGACCCGCTTCCCGACCAGCCCGGACGCGCTCGAAGTAAAGGGGCACTCGTTGTCGTTCGTCATCACCCAGTCCTGCTGCAGCGACGCCGCCTGCGTGTCGGTGTGCCCGGTGAACTGCATCCACCCGACGCCGGAGGAACGGGGTTTCGGCACCTCCGACATCCTGCACATCGACCCCGACGCGTGCATCGACTGCGGAGCATGCGCCGACGCGTGCCCGGTCAATGCGATCTTCCCGGCCGACCGGCTCGGTGAGCGCGACGAGATCTTCGCCGACATCAACGCCGCCTACTATCGCGACAACCCCGATGTCTCGTCCGGCTGGACCGATGTGGTGTACCCGGAGATCCCGCGTTTGCCGCGCGATCTGCGGGTCGCGATCGTCGGCACGGGTCCGTCGGGCGGATACGCCCTGCGGACGGTGCTGAACCGGACGGACGCGCAGGTGACGGTGTTCGACAAGCTGCCCACACCGGGCGGATTGGTCCGCGCGGGCGTCGCGCCCGACCATCCGAGCACCAAGGACGTCATGAAGACCTTCGACATCCTGTACCGGGACCCGCGGGTCACGATGGCCACCAATGTCGAGATCGGCCCCGATGTACGGGCCGGTCAGATCACGCCGGGCGAACTGGCGCACCACTTCGACGCCGTCTTCTACGCGACCGGTGCATCGCAGGCCCGCCGCCTCGGGATCGCCGGCGAGGATCTGCCGGGCAGTACGTCGGCCACCGAACTGGTGGCCTGGTACAACGCCGTGCCCGGCGCTTCGGGTCCGAACATCCCGGTCGGCGGCAGCGGCCGGGCCGTGATCGTCGGGACGGGCAACGTCGCGCTCGACATCGCCCGCATTCTCGTATCGCCGCCGGAGGCACTGGCGGTCACCGACATCGCCGACCGTGCGCTCGACCTCCTGCGCAGGCAGGACATCCATGAGGTGGTCCTGCTCGGCCGGCGAGGTCAGGACGCCGCGGCGTACACCGCGGCCGAGTACCGCGCGCTGTCGGTGCTTCCCGGCGTGGAGGTGGTGGTGCACGACGGCACGGCCTCGCTCGACCCGCTGCCCGACCTGCCGCCCGACCTCTCGGGACCCGCGTCCTCCGACCGCCGCCGGATCGTGTTCCTCTTCAACACGGTCCCCGAGGCCGCACACGGAGACGGCGCGCTGCAGTCGGTCTCGGTGAACACCGGCGGACGCTCGTACCGCATCGCCGCAGATCTGCTGGTCCGATCGATCGGTTACCGGTCCGTACCGGTCGGCGGGCTTCCGTTCGACACCGAAGCGGGCCGGTTCCCGGTGCGCGAGGGCCGAATCGTCGACGCCGAGGGCATACCGATTCCCGGTGCGTACGCCGTCGGCTGGGCCGCCCGCGGATCCACCGGCGGTATCGGCTCCAACAAGTTGCACGCCATCGACACGGTCGAGGCGTTCATCGAGGACGCCGCATCCGGTCTGCGTCGCGCAGGCGGTACCGCCGAGGAGTTCAGTGCACTGTTGCGGCGCAGGCGACGTCAGGCGATCGGCTACCGGGGGATCGCGGCGATCGACCGGCGCGAGCGCGAGCTGGGCGCCCGTCAGGGGCGTCCCCGGGTGAAGTTCACCGAGGTGGCCGACATGCTGGCGGCGGCGGGACGGCGGCGTCGCTGAGCGCGACCGAATCGCGCCGAACGGCGTGTTCGCTCAGTCGAATCTCAGTTGTGGATATAAGACTGTAACCATGCGCATCCTGGTGGTGGACGACGATCGTGCGGTCCGCGAATCGCTCCGACGGTCGCTCAGCTTCAACGGATACTCGGTCGAGACCGCGGGCGACGGGCTGGAGGCGCTGGAGAAGGTGATCGCCGATCGCCCGGACCTGATGATTCTGGACGTGATGATGCCGCGTCTGGACGGTCTCGAGGTGTGCCGGCGACTCCGGTCGGCGGGCGACGACCTGCCGATCCTCGTGCTCACGGCCCGCGATTCGGTCTCGGAGCGGGTCAGCGGGTTGGACGCGGGCGCCGACGACTACCTGCCCAAGCCCTTCGCACTCGAGGAACTGCTGGCCCGGTTGCGGTCGCTGCTGCGCCGCACCACCCGGGACGAGGAGGAGAGCGAGGCGGTCTCCTTCGCCGACCTCACCCTCGACCCCGTGACCCGCGAGGTGACCCGCGGCGAGCGCCAGATCAGCCTCACCCGCACGGAGTTCGCGCTGTTGGAGATGCTGATGAGCAACCCGAAGCGGGTGCTGACCCGCAGTCGCATCCTCGAGGAGGTGTGGGGCTACGACTTCCCGACCTCCGGCAACGCGCTGGAGGTCTACATCGGCTACCTGCGCCGCAAGACCGAGGCCGACGGCGAGCCGCGCCTGATCCACACCGTGCGCGGCGTCGGATACGTTCTGCGCGAGGGCACACCGTAGCCGATGCGTGGTCCGTTCCGCCTGACGCGCGCGGTCTCACTGCGACGCCGCGTCGCGCTCCTGGCCGCCGCGGTGGTCCTGCTGTCGGCGGTGCTGATGGCCGGAGCCGCGTACTTCGTGGTGTCGCGCGCGATGTACAACGACGTCGACACCCAACTCGTCGCCCGTGCCGACGGTCTCACTGCCCTCGCCAAGCTCGGCCGGCTGAGCAACGGTCCCGAGGCGCTGGTGGCGGGCACCGTGTTCTCCACGTCCATCTCGATCGCACTGATCGAGCAGGACGGCCGCGCCATCATGGTCGGCGACGTCCCCTTCGGGGATCCGGAGAAGGATGTGGCGAAGTCGACCAATCCGCCGGGCAAGCTCAATCAGAGTCTGCGAACCACCGCCAACCACCGGGTGCTGGCGCGCAAACTGTCCGACGGCAGCACGCTGGTGTTGGCGCAGTCGCTGGACCGGACGGACGCGGTCCTCGGCCGGCTCGGCTCGGTGCTGTTCATCGTCGGCGGAGCGGGGGTGGCCTTCGCCGCGATCGCCGGAACCGCGGTGGCCCGCACCGGACTGCGCCCGGTCACCCGTCTCACGGCCGCGGCCGAACGCGTCGCACGAACTCAAGACCTCACGCCGATCCCGGTGACCGGCAAGGACGAACTCGCGCGGCTCACCGAGAGTTTCAACACGATGCTGCGCGCGCTCGCCGAGTCGCGCGACAAGCAGGCCCGTCTCGTCGCCGACGCCGGACACGAACTCAAGACTCCGCTCACCTCGCTGCGCACCAACCTCGAACTGCTCATCGCCTCATCGGCACCGGGTGCACCGCCCGTACCCGCGGCCGACATGGTGGAACTGCGCTCGGATGTGATGGCGCAGATCGAGGAACTGTCGACCCTGGTCGGCGATCTCGTCGATCTCGCGCGCGACGACGCGCTGGAGGCCGTGCACCAGGAGGTCGCCCTCGAAGACGTCATCGACGCCGCACTCGAGCGGGTCCGGCGCCGGCGCGCCGACATCGACTTCGACGTGGAAACCGTTCCGTGGTTCGTCTTCGGTGAGGAGCACGGCCTCGCGCGGGCGGTGCTGAACGTGCTCGACAACGCAGCGAAGTGGAGTCCGCCTGGCCGCACCGTGCACGTGCGGCTCCATCAGGTGGGACCGGCCAGTGCCGAGCTGACGGTGGCCGACGCGGGGCCGGGCATCGCCCCGGAGGATCGCGAGATGGTGTTCGAACGGTTCTACCGCGCCGACGCGACTCGATCGATGCCGGGTTCGGGCCTCGGCCTGGCGATCGTGCGGCAGGTTCTCACCCGTCTCGGGGGCTCGGTGGTGGCCGAGGGATCCGACCAGGGAGGTGCGCTGATTCGCATGCGGATACCCGGTCTGCCGCACCATACTGAGCCCGATCCGATCGTCGTGAGACGCTGACGATCGTTCACAGGTACTCGGCAGGAACCTCGCAGTAACTCGGCAACGGGGACTGAGCGGCTTCACAGAATGGTGCAATAGGGTCTAATCCATGACCAACGGCGAACACCCCGGCAACGACGATTGGCGTCAGGTCCCCGGAGATCCGAATCAACCTCCGACCGGCGGACTTCCCACGAATCCCTACGGCAGTGCGGACGCTGGAAACCATTCACCGGGCTCGCCGTCGAACCCGCCCAGCGGTCAGTTCCCGTCGCCGCCTCCGGGAGCGACCGGCCCGCTCGGTCAGTACCCGCGGCCCGATCAGCCGACCGCGCCGTACTACCAGCAGCAGCCGGGCGGAACCGCACCGCTAGGGCAGATGCCGCAGGCGCCCGGATCGTCGGCCGACATTCCGCCGGCACGGTCGAACGGGGGTCGCAAGCTTCTCATCGGCGCCGTGGCCGTCGCGCTCCTCGCGGGCGGCGCGGGAGGAGCGATCGGCGCCTCGGTCGCGGGCGGTTCGAACAAAGACGGATCGTCGACGTCGAACGTCGTCGCCTCCGGACCCACCAACACCGCGCAGCCCAGTGCCGCGCCGGGTTCGGTGCAGGCCACCGCGGCCCAGGTCCTCCCGTCGGTCGTCTCGATCACCGTCGAGGTCGGGAATCAGGTCGGATCGGGCTCGGGCGTCATTCTCAGCGACAACGGCGTGATCCTGACCAACAACCATGTCATCAGCGCCGGCGGCGGTAAGCCCGCGGACAAGATCCTGGTCAGCTTCTACGACGGCAGTCGAGCGATGGCGAAGGTGCTCGGCACCGATCCCACATCCGACATCGCGGTCATCCAGGTCGACAAGACCGGTCTGCGGCCGATCACCATCGGCTCGTCGGCCAACCTCTCGGTGGGCCAGGAGGTGATCGCCGTCGGGTCGCCGCTCGGACTCGAAGGGACGGTCACGACCGGCATCATCAGTTCCCTGAACCGGCCGGTGTCCACCTCCGGCGCCGACGGTTCGGTGGAATCGGTGATGGACGCCATCCAGACCGACGCGGCGATCAACCCGGGCAACTCCGGCGGCGCACTCGTCAACGCCAACGGTGCGTTGATCGGCATCAACACCGCCATCGCGACCGTGAACGGCGGCACCGAGCAGCAGTCCGGCAGCATCGGCCTGGGTTTCGCGATTCCCGTGGACCAGGCGATGCGGATCGCGAACGCGCTGCGCTCGGGCGGCCGTGTCCAGCAAGCGAGCCTCGGCGTCAACGTCCGGCCCAGCAGCGACGTGACGCAGCCGGGCGCCCAGGTGGTGAATGTGGTCGGCGGCGGTGCCGCCGATCAGGCGGGAATCCCGAAGGGCGCGGTCATCACGCAGGTCGAAGACCGCAAGATCGCTTCGTCGGACGCGCTCGTCGCCGCTATCCGTTCCTATGCTCCGGGGGATACCGTGAAGATCACGTACGTCGTCAACGGGCAGACCAAGACCGTCGACGTGAAGCTGGGCGCCAGCTGATCGGCACCGGGCGCCCGGAGGACAAGCCACACACGAGCGCCGCGACGGCGGTGCACTCGAGGAAGGTCGAATCATGATTGACGCCGCAGAAGCCGAAGCCGAAGCCGTGGTCCAGGGCATCGTGACGCCGCGGGCCCTGGTGGTGGTGATCGACGACCGCGCCGTCGGCGGGGAGGATCACGATCTGCTGGGGCCGCTGGTGGTGGAACTGCTCGAGGAGGCGGACTTCCACGTCGACGCGACCACCACGGTCTCCGGCGACGAGGTGGAGATCCGGAACGCGATCAACACCGCCGTGATCGGCGGCGTCGATCTCGTCGTCTCGGTCGGCGGTGTCGGGGTGGGGCCGCGGGACGTGACGCCCGAGGCGGCCGAGCCCCTGCTCGATCGTCGGCTGGCCGGCATCGAGGAGGCCATTCGCAGTTCGGGACTGTCCGCGGGCGCTACCGACGCGGGGCTCTCGCGCGGACTCGCCGGCATCTCGGGGCAGACGGTCGTGGTCAATCTCGCCGACTCCCGCGCGGCCGTCCGTGACGGCATGGCGACGCTGATCCCGTTGGCGCATCACGTCATCGCCGCGATCAGTGAGTTCTGAGACGTCTTCGGCCGACCGGTCGGAGGAGGAGGCGTGGCGTCGCAAGCGGCGCCTCGACGCCGTCTTCGGCGATGAATTGCCCGAGGTCAGGACCGACCCGGGCGAAGACGCGCATTCCGGGCGTGGTCGTCGTTGGTACGACGAGAACCGGCCCCCACACCATAACTAGCGGGTAAGTGACCCTTCTCACGTGAAATCCGGCAATCCTCTCCGGCGCCGAGCGGCGACTGTGCGGCTGGGTTAATCTAAGCCGCGGCTGAGAATCCATTATCTGCCGCACAGTCTTAAGCCGACCGTGGTGTCGGTCACGTTGAAGGGTGATACGTGTGAAGTTCAGTGGTGTCGGTAAGCGCCGCGCTGCAGCCCTGGCTGCAGTCGCGCTCACCGCAGTAACCGGAGCAGTAGTCGGAGCAGGTCAGGCTGACGCAGGTCGTCTGCCGGGTGGCCGCACCAAGGCTGTCGGTGTCGACGGCCAGGTGGTGGAGATCTCGCGCAGCGGCGAGAGCAGCCGGATCATGCCGTCGTTGGCCGCCAACGGTGCGGGCCGCGCGGCCGCCGTGTCGGGAACCTACAAGACGACCTTGAGCAAGGGCACCGGTGTCATGACCGTCGGTTACCTGGTCGGTTGCCAGGTGAACCTGACGGGCTTCACCGGCACGCTCAGCGGATCGTTCGACCTGTCGGGAGGCGTGTCCGGTAGCGGTTCGCTGTCCGTGCCGCTGGCTCCGGGCCAGGTCGTGTACGCCAAGACGGACAAGATCAGCCTCAAGAAGAGCAAGGGCACGATCATGGTCGACAGCTTCTCGATCGACGTGCAGCAGTGCGGCGGGTACGCCTCGGCGCGCTCGGTGGTCCAGGTGGTCGCGGCCGACGGCTACGACGCCGAGGAGAAGTCCCTGTCCGGCAACAGCGGTTACGTGCAGGCCAACCTGCTCGGCACCCCGTTCAGCCTCGGCTGACCCGAGATCACAGACTCACGAGGTAGAAGAATGAACAAGCGCGTAGTCCGCGGTCTCACCGCGTCCGCAGCACTCGCCGGCGCCGTCGCCGCCGGCGCCACGCTCGCCGCTCCGGCCAATGCCGTCGCACTGCCGAGCGTCTCGAAGACCAAGTCGCTGCCCGAGGGCAGCGTCACCATCAAGCTGTACGGCGAGTCGGCCAGGATCGGCCGCGCCGTCACCAGCACCCCGCTTTCCCGAGAGGTCTTCGTCTCCGGCAAGGTCAGCGTCAAGACCACCGGCGGCGTCAAGGGCGGCAGTGTCAATGCCGGCTACATCGTCGGTTGCCAGGTCAACTTCGGTGCCGACATGGGCGCCACCGGCAAGATCACCGGCAGCATCCCGGATCAGACGGTCACGCTAGACCCGAAGGCATTCGGGGGCACGGGCGGCATCAAGCTGTCCCCGGGCAAGGCTGTCTACACGCCGGTCATCCATTCCGTGGTCGACGACTACGAGACCAACGCGTTCACCTTCAAGAACGCTCAGGGCGGCGTCGCCTACAGCAACGAGCGCTTCGGCGTCGACGGCTGCGCGGGCTACGCCCAGGCGCGTGCCAAGGTGACCGTCCGCGTCTCCACCGACACTTACGTCGGCAACGTGACGCTCTACGGCAAGCCGTTCAGCATCGGCTGACCGAGCACCAGGCGAAAAGGGCCGCGACCTCCGAGGAGGTCGCGGCCCTTTCCTGTGCCGGTGGCTTTCGAGCCGGGCGCCGGTCAGCGGCGGTAGTCGTCCAGCAGGCCGACCAGTTCGGCGAAGAGTTGCTGGTTGAGTCGGAAGGCCACCCGGACCTCGTCGACGATGCGCTCGCGGTCGGCGGCGCTGAGCGAATCGCCGATCGCGTCGAGCTTGGCCCGGTACGCGTCCTTGTAGGGCTTGTTCGCGGTGGCGAGCTCGAAGGAGTACATCGAGACGCCCTCGCCGCCGAGCTCGAACTCCCGGTCCAGGAGGCGGCCGATGGCCTGGCCGCCGGACAGGTCGCCGAGGTAGCGCGTGTAGTGGTGAGCCACCAGATGGCCACCCCGCGACGCGGATTCGGTGATGCGCGCGGCATAGGCGTCGGCGGCCGGAGAGTCGACCGGCTCGGGAACGATGCCCCCGCGCGCGCTCCAGTGAGCCAGATCGGCGTCGATCGTCGCGACCCGCTCCAGCGCCGGGTCGTGGACCAGTGACACCTGGGGGTCGTCGGCGAGGGCACGCGATGCGCGCTCGAGCGCGTCGTACACGATGCGCAGGCGCTGCAGGTAAGCGATGTACCCAGCCTCGTTGATCCGGCCGGCCAGCAGCTCAGAGATGAACTCGGAGTTCTCGGCCTGCTCGTGCTCGGAGGACGATCCCTGCTTCATCTGCTCCGACAAGCGGAGGTCTGCCGCGAGGTCGGGAGATGCGGTGGTCGGCATAACGTCCCCTTCAGAGATCGAGTTAAAGGCAAGGCTAAGGTAACAATTTCGCGTCGTACACGCGAGTCGGAGTGCCCGAAAACGACGCACGGCACCCGCCCCGCGGCGGGTGCCGTGCGTCTCGTCGAGAATTCGGTCTCGTCGATGAGTCAGCGTGAGTGACGCGGCGCGTCACCGGGATTCTGACCCGGAGGCGGCGGGTACTGGCCCGGAGCGTACTGACCCGGGGGCAGATTGCCCGGAGGCGGGTACTCGCCCGGCGCCGGATTCGGGGTCGGAAAGCCTCCGGTCGGCGGGCCGGACGGCGGCGTGAAACCCTGGTGCCCCGGCTGCTGCTCGTGCTGCGGGTGGGCCTGCGGCGGAGCCTGCTGCGCCTGAGGCGGGATGTTCATGGTCTGCGTCCGATCGCCGTAGCCGGGTGACGGGGGAGGCGCCATCGGCGCAGGCGGCGTCGGTGCCGGCTCGCGGTTCGCGCGATCGGCGGCAGCCATCTCCGCCTCCTTCGCGGCCTTCTCGGCTTCGTCGCGCTCCTTGGCGTCGGGGTCGAGGGCATTGCGGATCTGCGTCAGCAGGACGATCTCGGGATCCGGATCCTCCTCCTTGTCCTGGAGCTTCCGGAGTTCCTGCAGCTTGTTGTACGGAACGACGATCAGGAAGTAGACCACCGCGGCGACGATGATGAAGTTGATGACCGCGGAGATGACGGCACCGAAGTCGAGGAAGGTCGCGGGGTCGTCGGACTTGATCGAGAATCCGAACCCGCAGATCTGGGCGGGGCCACTGGCGGCGCCGTCCGCGGTGGGGCAGTCGCCGCTGGGAATCGTGGCGAGGAGGGGATTGATGATCTTCTCGGTGAATGCGGTGACAATCGCCGTGAACGCCGCACCGATGATCACCGCTGTGGCCAGTTCGACCACATTGCCCCGCATTATGAAGTCTTTGAAACCTTTGAGCACGCGCGTCCCCTCTGATCTTGGTGCTATTGCTGGTTGCTGAGTCTAAACCACATATAAAGGTTTCGTGCGGTGGAACAGGACCGTTCGGCTGTCATTCAGTGGAGTATGACGGCCAAGGCCATGTCTAATCCGGTCGATGCCACTCGGCGGGCCGCCTGCTCGTTCATCGCCAGAAGAATCGGCGTCGCCGCCGAGTTCATCGGTTTGCCCGACGGATTCGACGGTTCGCCGGCGACTATCGCGCCTCGGGCCAGAACGGTGGCCTCCGAATCGAGGACGTCCACCACGTCGCCCTGGCGGACCAGGGCGACGACCGACTCGTCGGCGGGGCGGATCGGCACCAGCCGCGCTCCCGGATCGCCGGTCAGTGCGGTGGGCAGCCGCGACGTGAGCAGCCGTGTCTCGGTGATCATCTCGCCGCGGCGCACCGGTCCGGTCAGCTTGCGGCCGATCGCGGAGCCGGTATCGGTGAGCGCACCGGGAGGGGACAGGTCGGCCGGTACGGCACGCGCGGCGAGATCCGCGGCGGTGAGGAGAGTGCCCGGTCGAAGATCGGTCGCAGCCGTCAGTACGATCGGCGAACCGACGTGCCGCCGCGATACGGCGAATGCGCCGAGCGCGGCGATGACGAGAAGTGCCGCAGCGATTCGTCGAATCCGAATTGACCGAAATCGTCCAGTACCGAGAATGGCCTGCACCCGCGACAACGCGCTCGGTGAGAGATGGCCGGGGCGATGCGAAATCCTCATACCGCAACAGTCCGCTGGGTGGCGCCGCCGGTCGTGGGCAATTCGCCGATTGTGGATGCGCACGCTCGCTCGACAACGATTTCCACAGATTCGGTGTCTGCAAAGATGTGTACATGAGCGATCACGAGGTCTACGGCCCATCGACGACCGACTCGGGGACCGATCAGGGATCGTCGCGGCGACAGGCGTGGAAGGGCTGGATCAGCGGTGACATCCAGGGCGGCGCGGTTCTTCTGGTCGCCGCACTGCTCGGCTTCGCCCTCGCGAACTCGCCGTGGCGCGAGGGGTATCACTCGATGCTGGAAACCGTGGTGGGGCCGGCGTCGCTCCATCTCGACCTGTCGCTGGCCGAGTGGGCGGCCGACGGTCTGCTCGCGATCTTCTTCTTCGTCGTCGGGCTCGAACTCAAGCACGAATTCGTCGCAGGCAGTCTGCGTGACCCGCGCCGCGCCGGTGTGCCCGTGGCGGCGGCGGTGGGCGGGATGGTGGTTCCCGCACTCATCTATGTGGCGATCGTCGCCACCAACGATCCCGAGGCGCTGCGCGGGTGGGCGACGCCGACCGCTACCGACATCGCCTTCGCGCTGGCGGTGTTCGCGATCTTCGGCGCAGGACTGCCCAGCGCGCTGCGCGTCTTCCTGATGACACTCGCGGTGGTCGACGACCTGCTCGGAATCATCGTGATCGCCACGGTCTACACCGAGACCATCGACTTCGTGATGCTCGCGATCGGGCTGGTCTGCGTCGTGGCCTTCGGGTTCGCGGTGAGATTGCGTCGCACGCACTGGTGGATTCTGGCGCCGCTGGGGCTGGCCGCGTGGGGATTCGTCCACGCGTCCGGTGTCCATTCCACCGTGGCCGGCGTCCTCCTCGGTTTCGCGGTCCCCGCCGCTCTGGTATTCGACGAGCGTCACCCGCGCACCGAATCGTTCGCGGAGACCGTGGCGCCGATCTCGGCGGGCATCGCCCTGCCGTTGTTCGCGTTCGCCTCTGCGGGTGTGACGGTCATCGGGGTGGGGCACATCGTGCAGCCGGTGAGCATCGGCGTGTTCTGCGGTCTCGTGGTCGGCAAAGTGCTCGGAGTGGTGGTCACCACCTTCCTGGTGACACGGCTGACGCCGCTGCGTCTCGCGGAGGGCATCTCTGTGCGCAGCCTCGTGCCCGTGGGACTGCTGACAGGTATCGGCTTCACAGTCGCACTGCTGATCGCCGAACTGTCGTTCTCCGACGCCACCGGTCTCCCCGCGGATCACCAACCCGCGGCGAAGGTGGGGATCCTGCTCGGTTCGCTGGTCGCGGCCGTCCTCGGCGGTGCGTTGCTCCGGTGGGACGTGCGGCATGCGCGCGTGAACGGCGAGGCCGCCGTCGAGCTGGACGACTAGGCCGAAAGCACTCGATCCGCACCGTCGCTGGCACTCGGAATGATTGAGTGCCAGATTCGGTTTACACTAGACAACGAGTTCTCGACCTTCGGAGGTTTCCGTGCCCACCTACAGCTACGCGTGCACTGAGTGCGACAACAAGTTCGACATCCAGCAGGCGTTCTCTGACGACTCGCTGACCGAGTGCCCGCAGTGCAGCGGCCGCTTGCGCAAGCTCTTCAATTCGGTCGGCATCGTCTTCAAGGGCAGCGGTTTCTACCGCACCGACTCTCGCTCGGGCGGATCGGTGGCAGCCAATTCCTCCTCCAGCGACTCCGGCTCGACCTCGTCGTCGTCCGACTCGTCGACGAGCGGTTCGGCCTCCGGGACGAGCGCCGCGGCGGCACCGGCGGCAGCCTCCGCCTGACACGGGCTCGCGCGGGTCGCTCCGCGCAAATGTCCGATCAGCCCGGTGACACGCGGCTGAATCCGCCGCCCGGGGTCAGCACCCAGTCCATCGGGACGTCGTTGGCCTCGTGCGGGACGCCGTCGTCGAACAACTCGGCATCGTGCACCACGGCCACCACCGGCGCCTCCACGGCGGCGAGGGTGCGGTCGTAATAGCCGGCACCCCGGCCGAGCCGCGCGCCGGTGCGGTCGGCGGCCACCGCCGGGACCAGGATGAGGGCGGCGTCGTGCAGCACATCCGGATCGAGCCGGTAGCCCTGAGGTTCGAGCAGGCGCCACCGGCCCTGAGTCAGTGAGCTCTCGCCGCGGTACTCGCCCCACTGCAGTCGTGCCGGATCGCCCTCGGGGACGATCGGAAGCAGCACCCGCAGCCCCTGATCGAGCAGCGCGTCGAGCATCGCCGTCCCGCCGGGTTCGGCGCGGGTGGCGACGTATGCTGCGACCGTGTCGCCCGCGGCGAGTTCGACGGGCAACCGATACATCCATTCGGCGAGTTCCGCATTGCACTGGGCGAGAACGAAGGGCGACATCCGGGACCTGGCATCGAGGACGCGGCGCCGCATGTCGGACTTTTCGGTGCTCATGGCTCCCTTTCAGAGACTCACGTCCGATCCTGCCAGAAACGGCCATTACGCTGAGGCACATGTCCGACACCTCCGCTCGACCGTCAGGCCGGCGCGCCGTGATGCATGCGCCGCCCATCCCGTACACCGCCGTCGTTCCCGCGGCCGGTCTCGGCACCAGGTTTCTGCCGGCCACCAAGACGGTGCCGAAGGAACTGCTGCCCATCGTCGACACCCCCGGCATCGAGTTGGTGGCCGAAGAGGCGAAGTCGGCGGGTGCCGAGCGGCTGCTGATCGTCACCTCGCCGGGTAAAGACGGTGTGGTCGCGCACTTCGTCGAAGACCTGGTCCTCGAGGGCCGCCTCGCCAAGCGCGGCAAGGAGGCGATGCTCGCCAAGGTGCGGAACGCCCCGTCGCTGCTGGAGGTGGACTCGGTGGTGCAGGACCGCCCGCTCGGCCTCGGCCACGCCGTCGGCTGCGTGGAACCGGAACTGGCTGACGACGAGGATGCGATCGCGGTGCTGCTGCCCGACGATCTGGTGCTGCCCGGCGGAGTCCTCGGCCGGATGGCGGCCGCACACGCTCGGTACGGCGGCAGCGTCCTGTGCGCGATCGAGGTGCCCGGGGAGAAGATCAGCGCGTACGGCGTATTCGGCGTCGAGGAGGTCGCCGACGATCCGGAGGTCAAGCGGGTGCGCGGCATGGTCGAGAAGCCGCCCGCAGCGGAAGCTCCCTCGAATCTGGCGGCGGCGGGCCGGTACATCCTCGACCGCAAGATCTTCGACGCGTTGCGCACCATCGAGCCGGGCGCGGGCGGCGAACTCCAGCTGACGGATGCGATCGCGTTGTTGATCGAGTGGGGCGAGCCCGTCCATGTCGTGGTCCACGAGGGCAGCCGGCACGATCTCGGGAATCCCGGCGGATACCTGAAGGCCGCCGTCGACTTCGCTCTCGACCGTGACGACTACGGTCCGGAGCTGCGGGAATGGCTGGTTCGACGGCTCGCCGACGACTGACCGATCTCGCTGTGTTCAGCGCGCCTGCGGGCTCTGCGCGGAGCGGGCCGTTAGCCTCGAACTGCGCGTTGCCCGGTCGTGCGAGCGGTCGGCGCGCACCGATCTGAGACCACTCGGGGGACGTGAGGAGAACTATGCGCTCGGTCGAGGACCATTTGAGCCTCGTGACGGCTTCGGTGGTCGCACCGCGACCGGTGCAGGTGGCCATCTCCGAGGCCGAGGGCCTGCTGTGCGCGGAGGAGGTCGTCACCTCCGACCCGCTGCCCGGTTTCGATCAAGCCGCCGTCGACGGTTACGCGGTGCGCGCGGTGGATGTGGCGCCGGCCGGCGCTCCCGCCCCCGACGATGTGACCGAGCTGAACGCGGACGGGATCGAGGTGGAGGAACTCGACGACAGCGGCCGGCTCGTGGTGCATCTCCCGGTGGTCGGAGACGTGACCGCGGGTTCGCGCACCCCGACCCGGCTGCAGCCGGGACAGGCGGTCCGGGTCGAGACCGGAGCGCCGATGCCCACGCTGGCCGACGCGGTCGTGCCGGTCAGATGGACCGACGGGGGCGAATCGCGGGTGATGGTCGGGCACGCCGTCGACAGCGGCGACTACGTCCGGCGCACCGGCGACGACGTCCGTCCCGGTGACGTCGCGGTCAGCGCGGGCGCGGTGATCGGCCCCGCGCAGGTCGGTCTGCTGGCCGCGGTCGGACGGTCGCGGGTCCTGGTGCATCCGCGACCGCGGGTCTCGGTGATCGCCGTCGGCAACGAACTGGTCGACATCGATCGGAAACCCGGTGCCGGGCAGGTCTTCGACATCAACAGCTATTCCCTCGCGGCCGCCGCGCGCGACGCCGGCGCCGACGTGCACCGCGTCGGGATCGCCGAGCGCGACCCCGCCCGCCTGCGCGAAGCCGTGGAGGCCCAGCTGATCCGGTCGGAGATCGTGGTGATCTGCGGATCGATCGGCGGGGCCGCGTCGCGCGCCGTGGGCGAGGCGCTCGCCGATCTCGGCGACCTCGAGATCGGGCGTGTGGCAATGCATCCGGGATCGGTGCAGGGCTTCGGACGGCTCGGGCGGGACGAGATCCCCACCTTCCTGCTGCCCGCCAACCCGGTCAGCGCGCTCGTCACCTTCGAAGTGATGGTCCGGCCCCTCATCCGCATCGCCCTCGGCAAACGGCAGCCGATGCGGCGCATGGTGACGGCACGGACGATCGGCCCGATTCTGTCGGTGGAGGGCCGGCGCGGATTCCTGCGCGGCCAGCTGATGCGCGACGAGCGGTCCGGGGAGTATCTCGTCCAGGTGATCGGCGAGTCGGAGAGCGGCGCCTCCCATCTGCTGGCGGAGTTGGCCGAGGCCAACTGCCTGATCGTGGTGGACGAGGACGTCGAAGAACTGCGGACCGGTGATCACGTCGATGTCATGTTCTTGGCGCAGCGCGGATAGCGGGCCGGGCCGCCTGACTACAATCGCCCTGTGCTGAGGTGGTTGGTCGATTCGCCGCGGAGCCCGGGTTGGCCGGCGGAGCTGGGACCCGTCCGGGTCAAGTCCGGTGTGGTTCGCGTGCGCCCGATCCGGATGCGTGATGCGGGCGAGTGGAGTCGACTGCGGATCAAGAACCAGAACGACTTGCTTCCGTGGGAACCGACCGGCCAGGGGCCGTGGGACGCGCGCCACCAGCCGTCGTCCTGGGCGCCGCTGTTCTCGCTCCTGAAGTCCGAGGCCAAGCGCGGAACGGTGCTGCCCTTCGTGATCGAGGTGGACGGACGGTACGCCGGGCAGCTGACCATCGGCAACGTTCAGCGCGGGGCGGTGCGCAGCGCGTGGATCGGGTACTGGGTCGATTCCGACGTGGCGGGCGGTGGCGTGGCCTCGGCCGCCGTGGCGCTGGGTGTCGATCACGCCTTCGGGCCGGTCGGACTGCACCGGCTGGAAGCCACCGTGCAGCCGGAGAACGCGGCGTCGCAGGCGGTGCTGACCAAGATCGGCTTCCGTCGCGAGGGATTGTTGAAGCGGTACATGGATGTGAACGCGCGGTGGCGCGACCATCTGCTGTTCGGGCTCACCGTCGACGAGGTGTCGGGGAGCGCGGTCGACACACTGATCCGCGCCGGTCGCGCCCACGCCGTCTGAGGTGCTGATCGTTCGCTGAGAAATGGAAGTTCCCCGGCGCGCCTGAGCCGCACGCCGTCGGACGGTTCCTACCCTGTGGAGTGGATACTCGTCGCTCGACCCGGAAAGGAGCTGCCGGTCATGCCGACTTCTGTGCTGTGGGTGACCCTGATCGCAGTTTGGCTGTTCGTGCTGGTCCCCATGGTGCTGCGCGGTCGGCCTCAGGCCCGCAAGACAACCGAAGCGGCTGCGAACACCCGCCTGGTGCACCGTGGCGGCTCGAGTCGGCGGACGTCGAGCAGGACCGCGGCTCGGGCGCGCGCCGCCCAGCGCGCCGCCGCGAAGGCCGCCGAACAGGCGAAGGCCGCGCAGCGCAAGGCCGACGTCACGGCCGTTTCCGCGACGCAAGCGGCGGACGAAGCGGATGCGGCAGTCGACGATCGGGATGACGACGTCGACCGTCTGGAGGCCGATTCGGGGGTCATCGAGACCGTCGACGCGGAGCTCGTCGACGAAGCCGAAGACCAGACACCGGCGGAGACCGAGGACGACGATGTGGTCGATGTCGAACTCGACGACGCCGACCTGGATGGACTGGACGACGCCGAGATGGTCGACGCCGAAGAGTCTGCCGAGGAGCCTGAGGCGGAGTCTGAGGCGGGGCCGGATGTGGACGTCCTGTCGGCGGTCGAGATGACCGACCAGATCCCGGTGGTTGTAGCGGACGTGGTCGACCTCGACGAGGCACAGGCCGCGCGTGACGCGGATCAGATCCCGGTGGACGAGGCATACGACGAGGCGAACGACGGCGAGGTGTTCGAGGAAGACCAGTACGAGGAGCACGCCGAGGACGACCAGGACGCGTACGAGTACGACGAGTACGACACCGAGGACGACGAGAGCGAGTACGCGCAGGACGAGTACGCGCAGGACGATGACGACGATGCAGCGGCGGCGGGCGAGTTCGGCTCCGTCCTGGACGACGACGCGGGGTCTGCTCCGACGGCGCGCGAACTCCGCGGTCGCGGCGGGCGCGGACCGGACCATGTGGCCGAACGTGAGCGGATGCAGTACCGCGAACGGCAGCGGATGGTCCTCATCCTGGCAGTGCTCACGATCGGATCTATCGTCGGCGCATTCGTCTTCCGGCCGTGGGGGATCATCGCCGCGGTCGCGATGGTCGCGGTGTTCTCGCTGTACCTGGTGTTCCTGCGCAGAACAGTGCGTGAGGAGCACGCGCGAGCTGCTCAGCGCGCGGCTCGCCGCCGACGTCAGCGGTTGGAGGACGAGCGGCTGCAGTCTCGTCGAGCCGAACCCACCTACATGGAGCCGCCCGCACGCCTCCGCCGGCCCGGCGGAGCGATCGTCCTCGAGATCGACGACGAGGACCCGGCCTTCGACCATCTCCCGACTTACGACTTCGCCTACCAGTCCGAGTACGACGACAGCGCCGACGATGATCACGACAGCCTGCAGTTCCGTCGAACGGCTGTGTAACGCTGCCGTGCGGCATGATTCGCCCTAGGCTGGAGACATGAGCGACGACGACCAGTGGTACTTCGATCTCTCCACGGGCAACGTGACGCAGGGCAAGATCGGCAACGTATTCAATCGGATGGGACCCTATCCGGATGAGGCGACGGCGCGTCGTGCGCTGGAGATCGCCGCCGCGCGCAACGCGGCGGCCGATTCTCAGGACGACGAGGAGTCGTAGGCGTCTTCCGCGAGATGCACGCTGTCAGGGCTGCTCGCCGGTGCTGATCGTGTCGGGGTGGGCGACTACCCATTCCCTGCACAGTTTGGCAGCGCGGCGAAGTGCGATGAGTTCACCGAGATAGCTCGCGGCGCCGCCGACGAACGGGATCCAGCCCAGCCAGCTCAACAGGCGTGGAGAGCCCGGTCGATCGCCGAGCGACCGGGACAGGTCGTGAAGGGTGCGGCCAACGCTCCACAGCCGGGACACGAACGCCTTCTCTCGGCGGGTCGAACCGTCGTCGAAGGGTTCGGCGTCGGCAGGGGATTCGAGTCGGACATCGAGGTTCCGGCCGAACAGGATCGATGCGAGCATCGTGACCGCGGCGTCGCGTGACACCACGCCGTACTCACGGCTCACCGCACGCAGCACCAGCGCCTGGCTGGCGAATCCCAGGTAATCGGACATCGGCAGCTTCTTGGTCCAGGGACCGAAGATGCTGGGGAACGCGACGCCGCCGGTCGTCACCAGACCGATGCGGGAGACCCACCAGTCGGCGTGGTCGCGCAGTGGCAGGTCGTCCCATCCGGCGGTACCCGGCCAGTCGAGGACGTTGAGAACGCCGGACGCTGCGACGGCACTGCGGTCGAGGCAGTTCCGCGGATTCTGGAAGGCGTGCGTCCGAGGCTTCAGGTCCAGCGGATCGGCGGTGATGAGCACGTCGAGCATCGGGTCGATCGTCGCGATCGCGCGGTCGAGGACCGTCGCGACCTCTGTATCACTGAGCGCCATGCCGCTGAGCTTATCGTCGTGGGCCGGGGCGTGCAGGTCCCGTCATGGCGACGGGACCTGCGGACAACCCGGGCGACTAGCTGCTCGGCTGGCTCTCCTCGGTGGGAACGCTGTAGGTGCAGTTCGCGGTGGCCGCCGGACCCTTGCTGGTCTGGGTGTTCTTCACCTGGCCGTTCACCAGGATCTCGCAGGTGATCGTCTGGCTCGCGTCGGCCTCGAAGTCGTTCGTGGCGGTGAGGCTGGCGATCTTGCCGAACCCCTGCAGGGTCACGTCCTTGGTCCAGGGCAGCTGCGCTGCGGTGTCCTGGGCCATGTTGAAGTCCTTGTCGCTGTAGGTCACCGACGCGGTACCCCCGCCGGTGACCCGGTAGGTGACGGTGGCGGTGCTGTTCGCGGCCTTGTCGATCTCATTCGCGACGCCGCCGACCATTGCTGAGCAGCCCGCGATCACGGCGATGAACAGCACCACCAGTCCGCCGACGATCCACGGCCACTTCTTTCGCTTCTTCGCCGGCGGCTGCGGGGCGTACGGGTACGGCTGACCGTACGGATTCGGCTGCTGACCGTACGGATTCGGCTGCTGAGGCTGCGACTCGGGGTTTGTCATCTCGGACTCCTGTGAAAGGTGTTGCCTGAGGGATGAAACCCCTCAGTCGGACATCCGGGATGGTATGCGAAGGGTCGGACAAACCGGCTTAAGTCGTCTAGTCGGACGACAGAACGGCGTCGCGTGAACGGACGCGCGCGGTGGAATGGCGCGCTCAGTAACTCCGCGCGAATCCGAGGACGTTGCTGACGTACTCGGCGGAGTTGTTGTATCGCAGGACGGCGCGGCTCTGCCCGGCCGGATCGGCCAGGTCCAGGTTCTCGTCGCAGAGGTAGCGCGCCGTCGTCAGTGCCGCGTCGAAGAGGTTCTGCGGGTCGGCCTTGCCGTCGCCGTTGCCGTCGGCCGCATAGTGTTCCCACGTCGCGGGGAGGAACTGGGTCGGTCCGACGGCGCGGTCGTACTGTGCGTTGCCGTCGAGGCGTCCGCCATCGGTGTCGGCGATGACCTGGTTGCCGGCGAGCGAGCCGTCGAGGACGGGGCCGTATATCGGATGCCGCAACTGGCCGCGCGAGTCGGCGTCACCGAAGTTGGCGTGCTGCGACTCCACCCGGCCGATGCCTGCGATCAGCTTCCAATCGATATGGCATCGGGGCGTGGTCTTGGCCATCGTGGCCGCAGCCGAGCGGTAGGCCTCGAAGTTGATGCGCGGGATCACGCCGGTCGTCACCGAGGCGGGCAGCGCGGGTGCGGGAGGGGTGGCGTGCCGTGTGGCGGCGACCGGCCGGACGGGGGTCTGGGTGGTCGACGGTGCCGGACGGGGGTCGGCCTCGGCACGGATGGGCGTCGAGGCCGCGGCGTGGTCGGGGGATGCCACGCGGTCCGGGGAACTCGACGTCACGCCCATCAGGGCTCCGGTGACCGGAACCAGGCCGGCCGCGACGAGCAGGGCGGACTTCAGCGGTTTGCGATTCGGATGCATGGTCAGACCTTGGTATCGGGGAGGGTGGCTTCCTCTCGACAGCCGGCCACGCAGGCGATTCGGGCCGCGAACGGCGGCTGTTCGAGGACTGCGGACGAACGTACATGAGTTCGTCGCGATACCGTTATTGGGTCGTTACCAAGCGCCTATGGTGCTTTGTAGTAGTTCGGTGATAATGCAGGTCAACGACGGCGCCTCGCCCAGTTTGTGAGGTGAGACACGAAACCGCAGGTAGCGTCCGATTTCCGGAGTTCGGGGTGGAGCTCACGCGCGGTGTGTCTCGCGCGGCTTGCACCTCACGCGACGTGAGGTTGCATGGTGGAGACATGGCGAACGTGTCGAAGCGGTGGAGCGTCGGTCAGGCCGCGGAGACGAGCGGACTGACGGTGCGGACCCTGCATCACTGGGACGAGATGGCTCGCCCCGCTACGGGTGCTGTCTGATCAACTCCGGCGCGTCGATCCGGAACTGATCGCTCTGGGCCGGTTGCGGGAACGACTGGCCGCAGTGGTCGCCGCCGGGGACGCCAGTGTCGAGTGCGTCGACCCTGCGGAGATGCTGCGGCTCATGCGAGCGGCTCGCACCGGCGCGGGCGAGGTGCTCGACCGCCACTTGAACGGGGAGCAACGCGAGCGCCTCGCTGCCGCAGCGGCGGAGACCGGTCCGGGCCTGGCCTACCGGACCGAGATCGAATGGCCTCATCTGTACCGACGAGTCGAGGAATTGCGCCTGTCCGGTGCGACCGCCGACGACCCGCGCGTGCAGAAGCTCGTGAGCCGGATGGAAGAACTCTCCGTACAGGTCACGGGTGATGACGCTGAGATCAGCGCCGCAGTGCGCGGCGCGTGGCGGGATGATCCTGCGGGCATGTCGGGGGGCCGCACAGGTAGCGGACCCGTGGCGTGCGTTGGCGGAGTTCGTCGATCACGCGCGGCGCGTCCACCTACCCGACGCCGCCGCCGGCGACGGCTCATGAGCTCGTGGCCCGGTGCGGGCTCGCTCCTCCCGCTGTTCGTGCCCCTGGTGATGCTGCTGATCTTGGCTGGTCTCGGCGTGATCGCGTGGGCGGTGCCGATCAGCGTGGCGGTGGCGTGCGCCGTCTTCTCATCGCTCGTCTGTTGGCGGAAGCGCTTCCGGGGATGCGGCCGTGAGAACGAGTGAGGCCAGGTCGAGGATTTCCTCTGACCTGGCCTCACTTCTGTGGAGCTAAGGGGAATCGAACCCCTGACCTACTCGATGCGAACGAGTCGCGCTACCAACTGCGCCATAGCCCCTGAGCGTCTTGCCGACGACCGGAGATCAGTCTAACAGGACGCGAACGCCGGTACGCAAAGCCCCTGCGTCGAGGGGCCGCGTACCGGCGTCCAACGGTGGCCTATCCGCCGAAACCGATGGTGATGGCGACGTGCAGGAGGTCGCCGCCGAAGACGGTGAAGTCGTTGAAGAACTGGGTCAGAGCGGGGAACATGTGTTCGCCTTTCGGTAGGAGTTGGCCGCATCGGGCGATGCCAGAAAATCGTTACACAACCGGTCGAATCGGTATCTCTATGCAGACCCGAATCACATTCACCTGCGGTGGTGGCTACGAACACAGTGCCGTTCGTGCATGAAAGAAAGTGCGTTTTACCTGCGGGGTTGCTGTGAATATCTGGTGCGCGCCGCGCTCCGCGGAGATCCGGACACCCGAAGTTAACCTGACCTCACTTCTGGTTAACGCACGGGGCGCCGGGGAAGTCTTGAGTGGCAGTCGAGACTCGCTGGTTCCGGTGTCCGAGGCGCCGTCTACTCTCGCGCATGTGGGAATGACGAGGAGGCCGCGACGGACAGCTCTGGCAGTCGCCTCCGGAGCGCTCGTCGCCGGCCTGGTGTCCGGATGCTCGCTGCCCGCGCCCGCCGCGCAGGCTCCGGCAACTCCCTCGGTGACGCGCTCGCACGTTCCCGTACCGGTGTCCCCGTCCGGGGCCGTCGAGCCGGAGACGCAGGCGCCCGCTCCCGTGGGGACGGCGCGGGCCGGGCTGGCGCGACTCGCGGTCAAGGGGCGGGCGCCGAAGACGGGGTACGCGCGCGCCGAGTTCGGTCCGGCATGGACCGACGACCAAACCGCCGCCTGGGGTCGCAACGGGCTGAGTACGCGGGAGGACATCCTCTCCCGCGATCTGACCGATGTGACGTGCAAGGTCCGCGGCACCTCGCCCCGCGTGCCGCCGTGCGTGGTGCAGTCAGGGACTCTGCACGACCCGTACACCGGCTCGGTGGTCGAATTCGTGCGCGGGAACAAGACATCGGCATTGGTGCCGATCGACCACGTCGTGAGCCTGGGCGACGGGTGGCAGAAGGGCGCACAGCAGTTGAGCCGGGCCGAGCGGATCGCCTTCTCGAACGATCCGCTGAACCTGATCGCCTCGACGCGCGCCCCCAACTCCGCCAAGTCCGACTCGGACGCGGCGTCCTGGCTCGTGCCGAACAAGAGCTTTCGCTGCGCATACGTGGCGCGGCAGGTGGCGGTCAAACTCAAGTACCGCCTGTGGGTCACCGGCGCCGAGAAGGACGCGATCTCCCGGGTTCTCGAGAAGTGCCCTGATCAGCCGCTGCCGACCGAGTCGGACGCCGTGCGCCGCACCTACGGTTGACGGCGAGGTCTTATCGCCGAGTGGGGTCGTCGACGCCGGAAAGTGGCGTGACCATTCGGACGGCCGAAATCCACTGATCTGGAACACATTCCGCGCCATCGGGTGCTACCGTGCGCCGGTCTTCGGGCGAGTTGTCCAGAACTCAGCGGCGAGTCGGAGCCGGTGCTAGTTCAAATCACATGAGTCACACCGCGGTCTTCCGTGCGGAGACGGCGGCGGGATCACCGCTCGATGTCTTTCAAGGGGATGGCATGCATTTGACGCCGCGTGAGCTCGACAAGCTGACGATTCTGAATCTCGCGATGGTGGCCGAACGTCGAAAAGCCCGCGGGCTCAAACTGAACCACCCCGAGTCAGTCGCGATCATCACCGCCGCCGCACTCGAGGGCGCTCGCGACGGCAAGACCGTCGAACAGGTCATGAGCGAGGCCGCCAACGTCCTCACCGTCGACGACGTGATGGAAGGCGTCGGCGACATGATCACCAAGGTCCGAGTGGAAGCCGTGTTCACCGACGGCACCCGTCTCGTGACGGTCCACAATCCGATTCGTTGACCACCACTCGGCGAGCTTACGAAGGGTAGCGCAGCATGGCCTCGGAGAATTCGACGAACGACGATGGGGTGCCCTCGGGAGTCCCGGTGGGCGGGTACGTCCTGCGGGACGAGCCGATCGAGCTCAACGTCGGGCGGCCCCGACAGAAGATCACCGTGCGCAACACCGGTGACCGGCCGGTCCAGGTCGGATCACACTTCCACTTCACGGAGGCGAACCGGGCACTCGAGTTCGATCGGCCCGCCACCTTCGGATGGCGCCTGGACATTCCGGCGGGCACCGCGGTGCGATTCGAGCCGGGCGACGAACAGGACGTGACGCTGGTTCCGTTCGCCGGCAAGAGCCGGGTGTACGGGTTCAACGGCATCGTCAACGGCTGGGCTCCGGTGCGCGACATCTACCGGCCGCGCTATCAGCACGTGGTGGACCTGCTCGAGCAGCGAGGCTTCAAGTCCGCGCCACAGCCCGCACAAGCCCGTACGTCAGAAATTGAGGACAAGTGATGACCAGCATTTCTCGGAAGGATTACTCGGGACTCTTCGGTCCGGTCGCCGGCGACAAGATCCGCCTCGGCAACACCGATCTGTACGTCGAGGTGGAGAAGGACCTCCGGGTCATCGGAGACGAAGCCATCTACGGCGGAGGCAAGACGCTGCGCGACGGTATGGGCCAGGACCCGTCGTCGACGAGCGACACCGGCGCCCTCGACATCGTCATCACCAACGTCGTCATCATCGACGCCGAACTGGGCGTGGTGAAGGCCGACGTCGGTATCAAGGACGGCAAGATCGCCGGTATCGGCAAGGCGGGCAACGCGTCCACCATGCACGGAGTCACGCCGGGCCTGATCACCGGGCCGGCCACCGATGCGATCTCCGGCGAGCAGTTGATCCTCACCGCGGCGGGCCTCGACTCGCACGTCCACATGATCTCGCCGCAGCAGTCGTACACCGCACTGTCCGGCGGCATCACCACGCTGATCGGCGGCGGCGTCGGTCCCACCGACGGAACCAACGGCACCACGATCACCTCCGGCGCATGGAATCTGGAGATGATGCTCAAGGCCAACGAAGGTCTGCCGGTGAATGTCCTGCACTGCGGCAAGGGCAACTCGTCGCGGCGTCCGCCGATCGAGGAGCAGCTGCTCGCCGGGGCGGGCGGTCTCAAGATCCACGAGGACTGGGGTTCCACACCGGAGGCGATCAAGACGGCGCTGGCCGTCGCCGACGATTACGACATCCAGGTGGCGATCCACACCGACACGCTGAACGAGGCCGGCTACGTCGAGGACACCATCGCCGCATTCGACGGCCGGACGATTCACACCTATCACTCGGAGGGCGCGGGTGGCGGTCACGCGCCCGACCTGCTCCGCGTGACCGCGGAACGCAATGTGCTGCCCGCGTCCACCAACCCGACGCTGCCCTACGGGATCAACTCGCAGGCGGAGCTGTTCGACATGATCATGGTCTGCCACAACCTGAATCCGCTGGTGCCGTCCGACGTCGCCTTCGCCGAGAGCCGCGTCCGCGCCGAGACGATCGGCGCAGAGAACGTGCTGCACGACATGGGCGTCATCTCGATCGTGTCGAGCGACTCGCAGGCGATGGGCCGGATCGGCGAGAACTGGCTGCGCACCGTTCAGATGGCTGACGCGATGAAGCGGTCCCGCGGCAAGCTGCCCGAGGACGCGCCGGGCAACGACAACTTCCGCGTGCTCCGCTACGTCGCCAAGGTGACGATCAATCCGGCGATCACCTTCGGTCTGGCCCACTCGGTCGGTTCGATCGCCCCGGGCAAGATGGCCGACCTGGTGCTGTGGGAGCCGGTCTTCTTCGGCGCCAAGCCCCGCACCGTCATCAAGGGCGGAGTGATCAACTGGCATGCGATGGGTGATCCGAACACGTCCCTGCCGACCCCGCAGCCGGTGATGTACCGCCCGATGTACGGCGCCTACGGGAAGACCCTGCAGGAGACGTCCGCGACCTTCGTCTCCAAGGCGGCGTACGAGTCGGGGATCGCCGAACGGTACGGACTCGAACGCCAGGTGATCCCCGTCCAGGACACCCGTGAGATCAGCAAGGACAACATGGTCCGCAACGACTACATACCCGACATCGAGGTGAATCCCGAGACCTTCGCGGTCACCGTCGACGGCGAGCACGCGTACGTCGAACCGGCCACCCACATCAGTCTCAACCAGCTGTACTTCTTCAGCTGAACTTCATCAGCTGACCGCACCCGCTACCGACCGTATTACGGAGGCAACTCTTCATGAAAAGTCCGGCGACCGGGCTCAACGTCGTGGAGTCGATTCTCGGCAACGAGCACGACGACGAATGGAAGGCGCGGTTGGCCGACGCCGACTGCGACTACGTCTTCCTCGACCAGTGGGAGGCGCAGAAGTCGCGGCTGCGGCGGACCACCGCCAACGGCGACGAGGTGGCCGTGTCGCTGGACCGCGGCGTGCAGCTCCGCGACGGCGACGTGCTCGAATACGACGAGGACGCAAAGACCGCGATCATCGCCCGGATCACCCTTCAGGACGTGATGGAGGTGGACCTGAGCCAGGTGGCTGGACGCGACGAGAACACCGTGATCCAGACCTGTCTGGAGCTGGGGCATGCGATCGGCAACCCGCACTGGCCCGCCGTGGTCAAGGGCGTCAAGGTGTACGTGCCGCTCACCGTCGCGCAGCCGGTGATGAACTCGGTGATGCGCACGCACGCACTCGAGGGCGTGGTGCACCGGTTCATCCCCGGCGCCGAGGTGATCCCGTACATCGCGCCGCACGAGGCTCGACGGCTGTTCGGCGGTGCGGCCCGCGAGGGCGGGGGCCACACCCACACGCATCCGCACGGCCACGCCGGTGACGACCACTGACGTGACCGAGACCGGCGCCGTCCCCGACATCACCCGCTTCATGCGGGCGATGCAGTTCTCCGACACGATGCTGCCGGTCGGCTCGTTCTCCTTCTCCAACGGCCTGGAGACGGCCGTCGCCGAAGGCCTGGTCACCGACGCCGAGAGCCTGCGGCAGTTCGTGCAGGTGTGCGTGAAGCAGGGAGCGTCCTGCGACGGCATCGCCGTGCTGCACGCGCACCGCGCCGCGCTCGCCTGCGACGACGCGGGGCTCGCGGATGCCGACTTCGCGGTGATCGAGCGCAAGCTCAACGAGGAGGGCCGCGTCATGGTGACGCGGATGGGCCGCAAGCTCGCCGAACTGGGACTCCGTCTGGCGCCGATCGCCGACTGGCTCGAGCGGATCAAATCGGGCGAGGTGCCCGGCACCTATCCCGCCACCCGGGCCCTGGTGCTCGCCGAAATCGGTGCCGGCGAACAGGAGTCGTTCGGCATCCACCAGTACGGCGTCGCCGCGACCGTGGTGGGAGCGGCGCTGCGGGTGGTTCGCGTGGACCACATGGACACCCAGCAGATCCTCTTCGATGTCGGCGCGACCGCCGACGAGGACTACCACGCGGTGAAAGACCTGAGCTTGGACGACATGTCCACGTTCGCTCCCATGCTCGACATCTTCGCGCCGATCCATGTCCGATCGCACGTACGCATGTTCTTGAATTGAGGACCCAATGAAGAAGACCACTCGCATCGGCGTCGGCGGACCCGTCGGCTCGGGCAAGACGGCACTGCTGGAGGCGATCACGCCGCACTTCGTGGAGCGCGGCACCAGCGTGCTGATCATCACCAACGACGTCGTCACCACCGAAGACGCCAAGCACGTGCAGAAGGCGCTCAAAGGGGTGCTCATCGAGGAGCGGATCGTCGGCGTCGAGACCGGCGCGTGCCCGCACACCGCGGTGCGGGAGGACCCGAGCATGAACCTGGCCGCGGTCGAGGAGATGGAGGCGACCTTCCCCGACGCCGACATCGTGTTCATCGAGAGCGGCGGCGACAACCTGACGCTCACCTTCAGCCCGGCCCTCGTCGACTTCTTCATCTACGTGATCGACGTGGCCGCCGGCGACAAGATCCCGCGCAAGAACGGTCCGGGCATCGCGCAGTCGGACATCCTCGTCATCAACAAGACCGATCTGGCGCCGTACGTCGGCGCGGATCTGTCGGTGATGGAACGCGATTCGGCCGCGCAGCGCAACGGTAAGCCCTTCGTGTTCACCAACTGCAAGACCGGAGAGGGTGTCGAAGAGGTCGTCGACCTGATCGCCCACGGAGTCCTCTTCGACTCCGTCGGCGGCTGACCGAGGCCGTGGGCGCCGTGGACCTGCCCGAGCTGGCGATCTACCAGGATCAGCCCAGACAGGCCCGGGTGGGCACCCCCGGAAAGATCGGTGCGTTGCGAATGCGATTCGAACAACGGCGTGGCAGAACCGTTCTCGCCGACCTGTACCGCCAGACGCCGCTGCTGGTGCAGCAGGCCCTGTACTGGGACGAGGCCGTCCCCGACATGGCGTGCGTCTGCATCGTCTCCACCTCCGGCGGAGTGGTGCAGGGCGACCGCCTGTCGGTCGACGTCGTGGCCGAGACCGATACGCGCGTCCACATCACCACCCAGTCGGCCACCAAGGTGCAGCAGATGGACGCCAACTACGCCGTGCACGCGCAGACCTTCGTGCTCGGCGACGGGGCCTACGTCGAGTACCTCCCGGGTTCGACGATCCCGCACCGCAACTCGCGGTACGTGGTGACGAGCGACATCGAGATCGCCGAGTCGGCGACCCTGCTGTCCTCGGAGATCGTGCTGTCCGGCCGCAAGCACCACCGCGCCGACGAGGTCTTCGGGTACGACGTCTTCTCCTCGCTGATGAAGGCGCGGCGCCCCGACGGGACGCGGTTGTTCACCGAGAAGATCCTGATCGAACCGCAGCGCAGCCCCATCCGCCATCCCGGCGCCATGGGGCGCTACGACGTCTTCGGCAACGTTGTCGTGCTGACCCCGCCCGAGCACGCCGAGGCCATCCTGGTCCGAGTGCCGACCGGCCTCATCGACGGCGCCTACAGCGGCGCTAGCCGGCTCCCCGGCGACTGCGGACTCATCTTCAAGGTGCTCGGCGTGGAGCGCCAGCCCGTCACCGAACGGGTCCGGGCCTTCTGGTCGATCGTGCGCGAGGAAGTGCTCGGTGCACCGATCGGCCCCGCACAACTGTGGCGGGGCCAGCAGTGACGACGGCCGCGGCTCACCCCGCCCGCGGTTTCGCCAACCCCCTGCAGGAGGAGCCTGCAGACTCCGACAAGCCGAGGAGACGAGTGAATGTCTGAACCTTCAGCGAGCGTGCTGGCCGCCGGAGCGTCCCTGGAAGTGAGTCCGGGTGACACCGGCTGGGTGCTGATCTGCGCGGCCCTGGTGCTGTTCATGACACCGGGTCTGGCGCTGTTCTACGCGGGCATGGTCAGCAAGCGGAACGTGCTGACGATGATGCAGCAGAACATCGTGCCGATCGGAATCGTCACTCTCACGTGGGTCGTCATCGGATACACCCTGGCGTTCGGGCCGTCGAAGGGCGGGGTCACCGGCGATCTCGAACTGTTCGGGCTCTCGGATCTGGGGTCGGTGCCCACCAACCCGCGTCACGTGGTCGACGCCGCGACGCATCTGGCGATTCCGACGCTCGCCTTCGTCGCCTACCAGATGATGTTCGCGATCATCACACCCGCGCTGATCACCGGCGCGGTGGTCGGCCGGTTGAAGGCCTTCGGGTGGGTGGTGTTCCTGATCGCCTGGTCGGTGGTGGTGTACCCGCCGATCACGCACTGGCTGTGGAACCCGGGCGGCTGGCTGGTGAAACTCGGAGCGCAGGACTGGGCGGCGGAATTGTGGTGCACGCGTCGGCGGGAGCCGCCGTGGTCGCGTTGCTGCTGGTGCTCGGCCGGCGGAAGGTGTTCGGGAACCGCGCTCCGCTGCCGCACTCGATCCCGTTCGTGATCGTCGGTGCCGGAATCCTGTGGTTCGGCTGGTTCGGGTTCAACGCGGGCGACGGCCTGCGCGCCGACGGGCTCGCCGCGCAGGCCCTGCTGAACACGCACGTCGCCGGTGCGGCGGCACTGGTGGTGTGGCTGTTCATCGAATGGGTCCTGACCCGCAAGGCCACCGTGCTCGGCGCGGTGACCGGCGGCGTCGCCGGACTGGCGACGATCACTCCCGCGGCCGGATACGTCAGCACCGTCAGTGCGTTGGTCATCGGCGTGCTGGCGGGCGCCGTCTGCCACCTGGCGCTGCGGCTCAAGGACGTCTTCAAATACGACGACGCGCTCGACGTGATCGCCGTCCACTTCGTCGGCGGCGTTCTCGGCACCCTCGCCGTCGGTTTCTTCGGCAGCCGTGAGATCAACGACTCGGGCCACGACGGGCTGTTCTTCGGCGGCGGCGGGGCACTCCTCGGACACCAGGTGGTGGCACTGCTGGCGGTCATCGGCTACTCGTTCGTCCTGACGTTGATCATCGCGCTTCTCATCAAGTGGACGGTCGGGCTGCGGGTGGACCCGGCCGACGAGGACCGCATGGACGAGGTGGAACAGGGGGCCTGCGCCTACAACGACGACGAGTCGGTGACGGGTTCCACGTCGGTCCGGCCGACGGCCGGCAGCTGACCCGCAGCGTCGTCCGACAGGTCCAGCACACACCGGCTGCGCGCTCGCACGAGCGCGCGGCTGTGGCTCACGAGTGCGACGCCGACCCCGTCGCGCGCCAGCGCGCTGATCACCTCGACGACGGCGCGCGCCGAGATCGGGTCGAGCATCGCCGTCGGCTCGTCGCACAGCAGATATCCCGGACGCTGCACGAGCACTCGTGCCAGGCAGGCGCGCTGGAGCTGACCGTCGCTCACTTGTGACGGGAACCGGTCGAGAAGATCGAGGGCGAGCCCGGCGCGTTGCGCCGCGACGGCGGCGGTGTCGCGCTCGGCGCGCCTGCCGGCGATCCGCGCCGGTTCGGTGATGGTCTGGGCCAGGGTCCATCGGGGATCGGCCACCTGTCGCGGATGCTGCGCGAGCATGGCGATCGATCCCGGCCTCGGACAGACCGATCCGCCGTACGTGACCGATCCGCGAGCGGGCCGGACCAGGCCGGCGAGAGCCCGCAGCAGCGTGGTCTTGCCACTGCCCGACCGCCCGAGGACACCGGTGATCGAGCCGGGACGGACGTGGACGTCCACGTCGCTCACCACCTCGACACCGTCGTAGCAGACGGTCAAACCCTTCGCCTCGATCACCGGACCTCCTGCAGGAACTGCGCGATGTACTCGTCGTCGGTCAGTCGCGTCGTCGCGTCCGCAGAGTACGCAGCGTCCGCCGCGTCCGACGCCGACGTGGCGGCGAGGCCGTCGAACTCGCCGGCTGAGAACCGGGCGAGCAGTCGGCCCTCGCGCATCACGGCGATCGCATCGCAGACGCCGACCTGCCGGAGGGTCTCGATGTCGTGGGTGACGACGAGGACGCCCGCGCCGTCGGCCGCGGCTCCGGCGAGCAACCGCCAGGTCGCCGCGGCCAACTCGGGGTCGAGCGCCGAGGTCGGCTCGTCGGCGACGAGGACTCGCGGCCGGCCCGCGACGGCCCCGGCTATCGCCGCACGCTGCGCCATCCCGCCGGACACCTCGTGCGGATACCGGTCCAGCGCCCGCGCCGGATACGCGACCGCGTCGGCCAGTTCACGGACCGAGCGGTCCGCGCCCAGTACCGTCACCGTCTCGGACAAGTGGCTTCCGATGGTCCGCACCGGCGTGAAGCTCGTGGCCGGCGACTGCGGGACCAGGCCCACCTCTCGTCCTCGTACCCGATGCCACGCCGAGTCGCGAGGGTCCAGCGTGCGGTCGCCGATCCGCACGCGTCCGGTGGCGACCGAGCCGACGGGGAGCAGTCCGCACAGAGCCGAGGCGACCATCGACTTGCCGCAGCCGGATTCGCCGATCAGCGCCGTGACCGTGCCGGGTGCGAGTTCGAGCGAGACGTCGTCGAGCACGCGCACCGCGGTGCGCCGCCGGCCCCGGTCCGCGGACACGTCCACCGTGACGCCGGCCAGGGAGGCGACCGCCGCCGTCACCAGACGCTCCCGGCCGGCGGTCGGTGACGCCGCGCCACCAGTGTTCCCAGGCGCGTCACCGCGAGCGCGGCGGCGATCAGCGCCAGCCCCGGCACCACCAGCGTCCACCACGCACCGGTGAGCACGTCGCCGCGGGCGTCGTCGAGCAGGGTGCCCAGGCTCGCCCGATCCGGCGACAGACCCACGCCGAGGAACGACAGTGTGGTCTCGTGCCAGACCGCGTGGGGCAGAAGCACCACCATCGCGACCAGGGCCTGCCCGGTCACCGCGGGCACCATGTGCCGGGTGGCGATGAAAGTGCGGCCCGCGCCCGCGAGCCGCGCCGACTCGATCCATCCCGCGGTCTGCAGACTCAGGAGTTCGGCGCGGACCACACGAGCCACCGCGGGCCAGTGGGTCAGCGCGATGGACGCGATGATCGCGAGCGGGGCGCCCCGCCACATCGCGGCGATGACCACCCCGAGCACCAGATGGGGAAGGGCGTTGACACCGTCGACCAACCGCATGGTCAACGCGTCGAACCAGCCGCCGAAAGCGGCCGCTCCCACGCCGACGGCGATGCCTATGGCGGTCGACACCAGGGCGCAGATCGCGGCGATGAGCAGGGAGATCTGCAGGCCCTGAGCGGTCCGGATCGCCAGATCGTGGCCCGAATGATCGGATCCGAGCAGGAAATCGTGTCCGGGCGCGGTCAGCGCTCGCGCGAAGTCGGGCTGCTGCGGGCCCGCGACGAGCGGCGCGATCACCACGACGGCGACGGCCGCCAGGCCCGCCGCCAGCCATCCGGTCCGGCCGGGGCGCAGCTTCACTCGCCCGATCATGCGGTGAGCCCGATCCTCGGGTCGATCCAGGCGGCGGCCGCATCCGACAGCGCCGAGCCGACGATGACCAGCACCGCCGATCCCAGGGTGAGCGCGGCGAGCAGCGGGAAGTCGAGTCCGACGGCCGAATCGACGAGTGCCTTCGCCAGTCCGGGCCAGCCGAAGACGGTCTCGACGATCGCGGCGCCCGCGATCAGTTCGGGCAGCCGGGTCCCGATCAGTGCGAGCGTCGGCAGCACCGACACCGGGAGCACGTGGCCGCGCAGCAGCCGCATCCCGCTGATCCCGCGCGCACGCGCCGCGAGGACGGCATCCGAGCCCGTCGCCTCGACCACCGAGGCCCGGGTGGTCAACAGCAGCCACGGGATCATCGACACGGTCAGCGCCACCGTCGGCAGCACACCGTGCGCGAGCAGATCCGACGGCGAGTAGCGGCTGCCCGGGGTTCGCGCACCCGAGGACGGGAACCAGCTCAGACCGACGGCGAAGACGGTGACCAGCACCAGCGAAACCACGAACGGCGGGACGGCGGCGAGAACGGTGGCGCCCGCGGTGCAGCATCGGTCGAGCAGTCCGCCCCTCCGCATGCCCGCCACGGTCCCGACCGACAGTGAGATCACGGTCGCCAGCGTCAAGCTGACCGCGGCCATGCCGAAGGTGAAGGGCAGGCGTTCGGTGAGCGCCGTCGCGACCGGCTGGGACAGCGTCGAGGACCAGCCGAGGTCGCCGCTGAGTACATCGCGCCACCACTGCCACCACGCCGACCACCAGCTCTGATCGACGTGATAGGCGGCGGCGGTGGCCTCACGCTGAGCCTGCGTCGCGCTCTGATACCGGCTGCCCAGATACGCGGTGAGGGGATCGAACGGTGATGCCGCGGCCAGCGCGAAGATGCCGAGCGAGATGAGGCCGACGGTCGGGACCCCGATGAGGGCGCGGCGCACGAGCAGTCGGCCCGCGCGGCGCGTCCGGGATCGGCCGGCGCGCGGTTCGGGCGGTTCGTCGATGGAGGCCGGTACCCGTACGGCGGGCCGGTTCGGCGCGATGGTCATCGTCTCACCGCCGCCAGGACGGCAGGTTCCACCACGGCCCCCACACCACCCCGTGAGCATGCGGTTCCAGCACCGGGGGATCGTAGCGCCAGCCGTCGTCGCGAACGGCGTAGGTGTGATGGACGAAGGCGAGGAACACCGAGGACGGCGCCTCCCGGTACAGCCGCTGGATCTCGCGGTAGCGGGCTTCGTTCGCCGGCCCCGGAGCGCTCGCGCGCGCCTGTTCGAGCAGTCGGTCCATCTCCGGAGAGCCGAAGTCACCTGGATTGGAGAACGGCGACGCACCGGGCGTCCGGGTGTGCAGTGCGGAGTAGACCTGGGAATCGATGCTGTACGGGAACTCGCCGCCGGCCAGGAGCACCGCGTCGTCGGCGAGCCGGGATTCGATCTCGTCCCAGCTGGCGCCGTGCGGATCCACGGAGATCCCGACGCGTTTCACCGCGGCGGCGAACGCGACCGCCAGGTCGCGACGGAGGGTGTCGTCGGCGGGGTAGAGCAGTGTGAACTCGGCCTTGTCGCCGCCGCACCGGCGGACGCCCGACGGCCCGCGGACCCACCCGGCGCGGTCGAGGATCGTGCCCGCGCGAGCGACGTCGACCGTGAACCGGGCGGCGGGCTCGTAGTTCTCGCCGTAGACCGCCGAGATCGGGGTGGCGGCAGGGGTGCCTCGACCGCCGAGCACATCGTCGACCAGCGCACGGCGATCGACCGCGAGATTCATCGCGAGCCGGGAGGCGACGTCCGCCGTGAACGCGTTCTGCGAGGGCAGACTCACGCTGCGCCAGTCGGCGGAGTCGGCGTCGACCACCGTGACGCCGGATCGGTCCGCCAGACTGTTCGCGAGTTTGGGCGGCAGGTTCGCTCCCGACACCTCGCCGCTGACGATCCGTTGCGCCCGGGCGTTGTCGTCGGGCGTGTAGGTGTAGACCACCTTCTTCAGGGCGGGCGCCGACCCCCAGTAGTCCTCGCGCGCGACGAAGACCGCTTGATCGGGCTGCAGGGATTCGAGTCGGTACGGGCCGGTGCCCACCGGATGCCTGCCGATGTCCCAATCCGCGGCCGGACGATTCTCGACCTTCTCCGAGGGAACGATGCCCAGCAGCAGATACGGCGACGGATCGGCCTCGCCGGTCACGTGGACGGTCACCGCGTGCGGACCTTCGGCCGCGACTTCGGAGATAGGGCCGATCGCCGCGCTCATCGACGAGGCGACCGCGGGGTCGGTGAGCGCGCGGTAGGTGGCGACCACGTCGGCGGAGTCGAGTGCCGAGCCGTCGGAGAATCGGACGTCCTCGCGCAGCGGCAGCCGCCAGACCCCCGGGCTCACCGCGCGCGGGGGCTCACTCGCGAGCGCCGGCACCAGGTCTGGTACCCGGGAGCTGTCCGCTGCCGACGGCCGGAGGAGACCCTCGTAGAGGGGCGAGACGCCGAGTGTCCCGTAGCCGTCGAGGGGGTTGTAGCCGCCGAGCTCGACGGCGTCGGCGAGGACGATCTGGCCGGTGCCTCCGGCGTCGGACGACGTGCACCCGGCGAGGCCGAGGACGAGAGCCGGAACGAGGACGAGGGCGGGACACAGGAGGCGGCTGGTGCGCATGGAGCTGTGCCTGACGTCGAAGGAGGACGGGACATGTGTGTGAACTGACATATGTCGAATTGAACGTGTATCAGAGATTCGGCGGCGCGGCCGGATTCGCGGAAACGATCGACGGACCCGTCGCGGGCGCGGCCCCGACCGTGATGGAATGACCACACGAGTTCGAGAGGAAATGCGCATGGCGGAACGGTCTGCGCAGTCGCGGGAGCGGCTGACGCCGAGACAGATCGAGATCTGGTCGACCCGTTTCGCTCTTCTCGGTGATCCCACCCGCCTCGCGCTCCTGGTGGAGATGCATCGCAAGCCCGATCTGGCGGTGGCCGAACTCGCCGAGCGCGTGGGGATCACCGAGAACGCGGCATCGCAGTCGCTCCGTGCCCTCCGCGACAGCGGGTGGGTGCGGACCGCCCGGGCCGGGCGCCGCGTGCGCTACTCGATGATCGACGACGCCGTGGTGCACCAGATCCTGCACGACGTAGTCGGGATCGCCCACGTACACGGCCATCCGCACAGCGCGCGACATCCGGGCGCGGGCGGCGACTGACGTCGCGAGGTCCCCGACACCCGCCGGTCGCTCACAGGGTCAGGGCCAGCCCCAGCAGGCACGCGACCACCGACCCGGCGAGAGTCGACGCCTGATAGATCACCGCGCGGGGTGTCAGACCGAAGAACAGGGTCTCGTACATCGAGGTGGAGAACGTGGTGAACCCGCCGCAGAAGCCGGTGGCGATGATGACGTTCCAGTTCGAGTCGAGCGAACCGGTGGTCGCCCACCCGGCGATCAGACCGATGAGCAGTGAACCCAGGATGTTGATGATGGCGGTCGGACCGATCGCGGTGGTCAGCTTGCGTGTGCGCATCAGCGCGTCGAGGACGAAGCGGGTCACGGCGCCGAGCCCGCCGCCGACCATCATGGCGAGGACGATCACGGTGTCGCCTCCGCGGGCTGCGGGACGCACCGGCGCGCGGCGGCGACCCCCACCGCCACCGCGATCAGTCCGATGAAGACGCTCGCCGCGGCGTACCCGGCAGCCAGATACGGGAAACCGTCACGACCGAGGTCGGAGAGGTCCAGGGCGAAGGAACTGTAGGTGGTGAGGCTGCCGCAGAAGCCGGTGCCGACCCCGAGCCGGATCTTCTTGCGAAGACCCGCGTCCGGCCCCAGTCGCAGCAGCAACTGCAGCAGGAAACCGAGAATCAGTGCGCCGGCGATGTTGACGGTGAAGATGTCCCACGGCCACCGCCCCTTGCCCGACGGCAGATTCTCCTCGGCGAGCCAGCGGACGAAGGTGCCGGCCATTCCGCCGAGGAACACCCAGATCACGCCGGTGCCGCGCAAGGCGTCCGGTACGTGCATGCGCTCTGACATGTCGGTCCCTCACCCCGTAGCTGTCGTGAACAAGCGAATCCTATAAGACGTGAGGCCGGTTTCGGCCGAAGCCGCCGACCTCGAATCCGGCTCGCGCGCAACGGGTGACCGACCGCCGCGCCGGGTAGCGTGGACATGTGACCCACACCTCATCTGCACGCGGCGGTGCGTCCGGACTTCCGAGCGACGGTTCCCCGGTGGTCTCGACCACCACCGGGCGTGTCCGCGGAAGGATCCGCGGCGGCGTCGCCGCGTTCCTCGGAATCCCTTACGCCGCACCGCCCGTCGGGGCCGCCGCCTTTCAGGAACCGCGTCCGCACGAGCCGTGGGACGGCGTCCGCGACGCCACCTCCTACGGTCCCACCGCACCACAGGTCGGGTATCCGGCACCGATAGCCGCGATCCTCGACAACGTCGTCGAACTCGGCGACGACTATCTGAACCTGAACGTGTGGACTCCGGATCCTTCGTCCGAAGGTCGACTGCCGGTGATGGTCTGGATCCACGGCGGTGCCTTCGCCCGAGGATCGAACCGGATCGCGATCTATGCCGGCGACACGTTCGCGCGTGACGGTGTGGTGTGCGTCGGCGTCAACTACCGTCTGGGAGTTCCGGGATTCGGCGCCTTCCCGGACGCGCCGGACGACCGGGGACTGCTCGATCAGATCGCGGCGCTGGAGTGGGTGCGCGACAACATCGCCGCCTTCGGCGGCGATCCGGCGAACGTGACGATCTTCGGTGAGTCTGCGGGGGCGATGAGTGTCGCGTCGCTGCTGTCGTCACCACGGGTCACCGGCCTGTTCGGGCGGGCCGCGATGCAGAGCGGCAACGGCATCACGGTGGCCGACGTCGACGACGCCCGGAAGGTGACCGCGCGACTCGCCGAGCGGCTCGGAGTCCCCCATGCCGCAGCCGCGTTCGGCGAGATACCGACGGCGGATCTGCTGAAGGCGCAGACTCAGGCGGTCCTCGAGTTCACGATGAACCCCGACCCGGAGATCTGGGGCAAGACCGTCACCGACATCGGCATGGGCATCATGAACATTTTCCCGGTCCTCGACGGCGAGATCTTGCCCGACATTCCGCAGAATCGGATAGCCGACGGCGCGGGCGCGGGGATCGGGCTGCTCGCCGGCTGGAACGCCACCGAGTTCCGGTTCTTCTTCGCTCCGACCGGAGTGCTCGAGGCGGCGACTCCCGAGATGGCGCGGGCGATGCTCTCACGTGCCGGAATGCCGACCGCACTGCTGGACGAACGGCTCGCCGACGGGGTGAGCGCCGGGGATGCGTTATGCGAGGCGATCACGGCGATCGCCTTCGCCGACCCCACCAGAGCACTCGCCGAACTGCGTCCCGAGTCGCCGACATACCTCTACGAGTTCGCCTGGGAGAGCCCCGTGTGCGACATCCGGGCCGGACACGCCGTCGAGCTGCCCTTCGTCTTCGATCACCTGGAAGCGGCTCACGCGCTCACCGGACCGGACCCGGACCAGTCGGTCGCCGACGCGATGCACGCGGCGTGGGTGCGGTTCGCGAAGACCGGAGATCCCGGATGGGCGCGGCACACCGAAGCCGCCGATCCCCACGTATTCGGCTGAGATCCCGATGGGCCTCCATGGGCCTCGGCGGAGTCATCTTCCGGGCGTCACCAGGCTCAGCCCCTCCTCGATCCATCCGCCGACGACGTCGAGGGCGTCCTGCGCGGCGTCGATATCCGGGGCGCGTTCGATGTACGGGGGCGGACAGCGCCCGGCCACCACGGCGGCCATCGCCCGCATCGCCCCGGAACCCTCGTCGTCGAGATAGCCCGAGTGCGCGGAGCGTCCCGCTACCGGCGTGCCGTCGCTGTAGTTCCCGGTGTCGAGCCGTGTCACACCCGGCGCGGTGTCCGGATCGCCGCCGTGGACCGATGAGCCCATCTGCTGCCAGTACTGGATCGGGTCACCGGGCGGGGTGAGCGAGTACCGCTGGACGTGCGGCTCGGCGTTGTTCCAAGGCCGGTCCTCCACACCGGTGCCCGCCGACGAGGCGTACACCACGCGATCGGATCGCAGCCCCGACTGTTCCGCCGTGCCGACCACGGCTCCGCCGTACGAATGCCCGATGACGGTGGTCTTCAGGTCGAGCCCCGACGCGTCGATCTGCCGGTCGAGCGCCGCGGCGAACTCCACCAGGCCCGGCGCCATCCGGCGTGCGGGCTCGGCGTCGGAGGCGGTGCCCGCGATCGGGCTGAGATCGGCGTCGATCAATTTCTGCGGCAGCGGGCCGTCGGCGTAGACGATCACCGGTGCGCCGCTGGCGTGCGACAGGTTGGCTGCGCGCCGCCGATAGACGTCGACGCTGTGTAACCCGGTTCCGGTGCCGGGGACCAGCACCGCCGCGCCGGTGGCGTCCGCTGTCAGATCTCCGACGAGTTCGATGAACCGGCCGTCTCCCACGTCGCGGAAACCCAGAAAGGTCCGCGGAACCAACCTGCCGGGATGCAGCGGGTCGGGTGCGGGACGCAGGAGGGCGCGCAGCTGTCGGGCTTTCGCACCGTCGCGCCGGCCGGCCGCGACTTCGGCGTCGAGCGTCCGCTGAATCGAGATGGTGTTGGCCTCCGCGCGGTCGGCGAAGTCGATGCCGTTGAGGTTCCCGACAACCTCCGGCACGGAATCGATGAGATTGCGTCGCTGCGCCGGAGCGAGTGATTCCCAGTACCGTTCCACCACGTCCGGCGGCATCAGGTCCAGCAGTCGGCCCGCTTCGGTGGCCTCAGCGTATCCGCCGATCGGGAGGGGCACCACGTTCCCCGACCCGTCGAGGTGCCGCATCAGCATCGTGAGCCTGCCGCTCAGCGCGGTGTCGGCGGCGTCGGCCTCAGTGAGGAGGGCGGTGATCCGCTCGGTGAGATAGTCGGCGTCCGCGCGACGTCGAGGATCCGGGTGGGCGACGGCGCCGTCGTCGCCGATGTTGAAGCCCGAGCTCCGCGCCGTGCGGATCTGGCCGACGATGCGGTCGCGCACCGCGGACAGCCGTCCGTGTCCCTCTCGCGTGGCGTCGGAGAGGTCGACGAGCGTCCGCTCGAATCGATGCAGCGCCGTGACTTCGGCGTCGACGCGGTGCCCGGCACTGGTTCGGGTCACTCCCGACCAGGTCGGATCGAGGTCGAAGGACCGGCGGACGGCATCGGCGGTGTTGGCGACGCTCTCACCGCCGACGTCGAAAGCGGTGGCCGTGGCCAGCAGGGTCTCCGGACGCCATCGGAGAACCTGGGCGACGCCGGTCACCGCGGCCTCCGGAGGGCGGCGAGGTCGGCGGCGCAGGCCCGGTCCGACTCCACCGTCGTCGTGTTGAACTTCTCGAGCGCCGCGGCCGAGCCGGCGAGGTGCCGTGAGAGGGCCGCGGCGGCGTCGTGCACCGCTGCGGCGCACGCTCGCAGTGATTCCGCCGACCGGCTGCCCGCCAGAGACAGATCGCCGGCCGCGCAGTCGAGGCCGGCGATCTCATCGCTGGACCGTCGCCAGAGGGCGACGATGCTGTTCAGTTGATCGGGAGTGATGCCGAATCCCATGGACGCCTCCGAATGATCGAGATGAACTCTTCATTCGTTAGACGCACGCGGAGCTTGTTCGGCTCCATCGTTCATCCACAGGCCGGCGTGGCCCGTCTCCTCTCGGGTCAGGCCGGGACCGGTGCGGTTCCGGGCCGGGGGAGGGCGCCGGCCTCGGCGTCCGCGAGCAGATTCGCCACGGTTTCGCCGGAGTCGGTCTTGTTGGTGCCGATGAATCCGGTCGGGCCGCGCTTGATCCATCCGGTCACGTACAGGCCCGGAATCGCCTCGCCGTTCTCCACCACGCGGCCGGCGACGTTCGCGACCGTGCCCTTCTCGTCGTCGAAGGGCAGACCCGGAACGGGGCGACCGCGGTAACCGATGGCCGTGAGCACCAGACCCGCGTCGATCACCGACTCCTCGTCGCCGCCGGTCTTGACGAACCGGACTCCGGAGGCATGCCCGTCGCCCAGGATCTCCACCGGGGTGAGCCCGAACGACAGCCGGATGAAGGGCTCGGCGGGCTTGCTCCGCTGCGAGATCTCCCGCAGTAGATTCACCTTGGCCGCCACCGTCGGGTCGTCGATGTTCGTCGCGTCGACACCGGACAACTCGGCGGGATCGACCCACACTCGCGCGGGACCGTCGGCGAGGCCGATCAGCTCCGGGAGCGTGAACGCCGCGTGCTCGGGACCGCGGCGCGCCACCACAACCACTTCGCGCAGATTGGATGCGCGCAGTGCCGCCAAGGCGGTGGGATCGATCGTCGTCGGTGCGAGCCGATCGGTGTCGGCGGTGAAGATCCGCGCGACGTCGAGGGCCACGTTGCCGTTGCCGATAACGACCGCTCGCTCGGCCGAGAGATCCGGTGCGGCGTACGCGAAATCGGGGTGGCCGTTGTACCAGCCGACCACCGAGGTGGCGCTCTGCACGCCTTCGCGATCCACACCGGGGATCTGCAACGGCCGGTCGGTGGGTGCTCCGCCCGCCCACAGCACTGCGTGGTGAGCACTGCGGAGCTCGTCGAGCGAGACGTCGCGGCCGATCTCGGTGTTGAGCAGGATCTGGATGTTCGGATGACGCGCGATCTCGTTGAAGAGGTCGGTCACCGTCTTGGTGGACAGGTGATCGGGCGCGACGCCGAAGCGGACCAGACCGAAGGGTTCCGGCAGACGCTCGTACACCGTGACCCTGACCTGGCGATGCTTCAGAAGCTCGTCGGCGGCGTACATGGCCGACGGTCCCGAGCCGACGATCGCGATGCGCAGTTCGTCGGGTGTCGCGCCGCCCAGCGCCGCGGGCTTGACGATGGGCGCCATCGGCAGCCGCCAGTCGGTGCGGACCGGGAAGCGCGTCTCGGTCGGCGCCGGATCCGGGTAGTGACCGGCGTTCACGTCGGCGAAGCGCGCGGCCTCCTCGGGAAGTCGGTGCCCCGGGACGATCGCGCCGACCGGGCACGCGCTGACGCACGCACCGCAGTCGACACACGTCGACGGATCGATGTAGAGCATCTCCGAGATGCCGAAGTCAGGCTCGTCTGGAGTGGGATGAATGCAGTTGACCGGGCATGCGTAGACGCACGAGGCGTCGCCGCAGCAGGCCTGCGTGATGACGTGAGGCACTGTTGTCTGTTCAGCTCGCGTTGTAGGTGGGCTCGCTGCGGTAGCGAGAGGAACGGCCGTCGATGCCCATCGCGCGCCACACCTGGCGGGAGGCCGGGTTCATCAGGCCACACTGCTCGGCGAGCATGCGGACGTCGCCGAACACGCCGGACAGGAAGATCTGCGACTGCTCCGACTTCCAGAAGATGTCCTTCATGACGCTCTTCGGCACGTCGAACTCGCGCTCGAAGTCCTTCGGCGGAACCACGATCGCGCTGCACAGCACGCGCATGACGATCGGCATCGCGATCGACAGTGCGAACTTGGTGATCGGGCCCTTGCGGGGGACCGTGTTGCGCAGGTGGTTGTGCGCGAACGAGATGTGCCGGGCCTCCTCGGCCACGTGGAGTTCCATCACCGCGGACATCGCGGGGTGCAGTTCCTCGCGTGCGCGCAGGAAGTCCTTCTGGATGTGGTCGATCGGCTCTTCGCCCGCCAGGACGCCGAAGTAGAAGATCGTCGGCCAGAAGGTGGAGAACAGCGGGATGATCGGCGATGCACGGCGCAGCCACCAGCGCATTCCCTTGGTGTCCATGCCGATGCGGTTCACCAGCTCCTGGAACATGAGGGTGTGGTTGCACTCCTCCTTGGCCTCGTGAGTGGTGTAACGGAACCGCTTGTCACCGTTCGGGAGGCGGTCGGCGTACTGCATGAGGCCGCGGATCAGGATCGACTCGAACTGAAGACCGACCTTCGCGACATTGGCCTGGCGCCACATGCCGATCTTGATCTGCTTCTCCTTGGGGAGGCTCTGGTACCAGGGATGCCGGCCGATCGGGTCCACCTTGTACGAGAGGATCCACCGCGGATCGTTCGGGATCACGGCCATGTGCGGCGCGTCCCAGTCGATGTCGATGTAGGGGTCGAAGTTGCGTCGGACCGACGCGGTCGAGAGGTCCTCGAGGACCTGCTGGTAGTCGGTCCCGGTGTCCTGCTTGGCAGGCGGTGTGTACGTGGTGGGCCGGGGCTGCGTGGACGTCATTGTCTTCTCCTGACTTGCGTCGGTGGACGAAGGCCGCCGAAGTAGAACTTGTTGTCCCAAGCGTCGCACCGCAGCCCGATCTTGTCAATGTTCGATGGCACAGTCAGCGTGGACAAATGGCGGTGTCGCGGGTCACACCGCCGGCAAGGGAGAATGACCGCGTGGAGATCGTGGGAATCGTCGTCGTGTGCGTGCTGGCGGTCGCCGGCGCCAACCAACTCGCCCCCCGCGTGCGGATCGCCGCGCCGTTGCTGCTGGTCGGTTTCGGGGTCGCCGTGAGCTACCTGCCGGGAGTCCCGCCTATCTGGGTGGATCCGGAGGTCGTGTTGATCGGCGTGCTTCCGCCGCTGCTGTACGCCGCGGCCGTGGCGCTGCCCGCGATGGACTTCAAGCGCGACTTCCAGGCGATCAGCGGACTGTCGATCGTGCTGGTCGTGATCAGCGCGCTCCTGCTGGGACTGCTCTTCATGCTGATACTGCCGGACGCGGATTACGCCACCGGCGTGGCGCTCGGTGCGATTCTCAGTCCCACCGACGCGGTCGCGACCACCACCGTCAAACGGGTCGGTGCGCCGCAGCGGCTCATCACGGTGCTCTCGGGGGAGAGTCTGTTCAACGACGCGAGCGCGCTGGTGGTGCTCCGCGCCGCGATCGCCGCGATGGCGGGCGGACTGTCGATGGTGGGCGTGGCCCTCTCGTTCGTCTGGGCGATCATCGGCGCCGTCATCGTCGGCGGCGCAGTGGGCTGGGTCTTCATCGTCGCCCGCGCGCGCATCTCGAACGCCGCGGTGGCGACGGCGGTCTCGTTCACCGCGCCCTACATCGCGTACGTGCCGACCGAGATCATGGGCGCCTCCGGACTGGTGGCCGCGGTGGCCGCCGGACTGGTGACGGGCCGAGGGTCGGTGCGCAGGCTCACCGCGGCGCACCGGCAGTCGGACCAGCAGACGTGGCGAACCGTCGAGTTGCTCTTGGAGGGCGGCGTCTTCCTGCTCATGGGACTCGAACTGAAGGCCCTGGTGATGGATGTGACGGCGAGCCACGAAAGCGTCATCCACGCCTTCTGGCCCGCGGCGATCGCGTTCGTGCTGTTGATGGTGATCCGGTGGGGATTCGTGATGACCCTGGTCGCGGCCATCTCCCGGCGGTCGCGCAGGGTGATCGCCCGGGAGCCGATTCTCGAGCAGATGCAGGACCGACTGGGAGATCCCGACGCGGCCGCCGACCGGCTGACGCGGCGGTTCCAGCGCCGGATCGACCGGCGGCTCGCGGACATCGAGTACTACCGGACCGAGTCGATCGGCTTCCGCGAAGGACACGTGGTGGTCTGGGCGGGGATGCGCGGTGTCGTCACGCTGGCCGCGGCGCAGACCCTCCCCGCCGACACGCCGTACCGTTCGCTGTTGGTACTCGTCGCCTTCGTCGTCGCGACCGGGTCGCTGATGATCCAGGGCAGCACGCTGGGTGCGTTCATCAAATGGATGAGGCTGCCCGACCACCGTGCCGACGCGGCGCGTGAACTGCAGCGGCTGAACCGGGAGATGGCCTCCATCAGCGTCGAAGTGCTCACCGACCCCGCTGTCTGTTCCGACAGCATGCTCGCCCGCAATGTGGAACAGGTGCGCTCGCTGGAGGCCTCCGACGACGGCGACCCCACCGGCGACGTCCTGGACCGGCGTCTGCGCAACGCGGTCGAGATGCGGCGCGTCCGACGCGTCATCATCGACCGCCAGCGTGCCGAACTCATCGATCTCCGCGACCGCGGCGCCTACAGCTCGGAGGCCCTGACCTCCGCGCTGGCGCGCCTCGACGCGGAGGAGATCAGCCTCGACGCGCAGGCGAGCCGGTGAGCGGCTGCGGGCCGGTCAGTCCACGATGACGCTGGGCAGTGCGCCGGTGAACCAGAGAAGCGAGAGCGCCAGCAGGAACCACGTCGCACCCTGCCAGATCTGCCACCGGCCGCCCGATTTCCAGTTCAGGTAGGTCCGGACCATCGCCGCCAGGGTCCCGAGGATCACGACGCTCGGGGCGGCGAGGATGAAGAACTCGTTGAGTCCGCCGCTGGTCGACATCGCCGCGATCAGCACCACGACTCCGAGTGCGACGGTGACGCAGACATGCGTCGCCGCGTCGCGGATCTCGCGCGGGGCGGTGGTGGTCGACATCGTCAGGACACCTCGATTGCGTCGGGTTGGGGACGTTTGACCTCTATTGTACGGATCGACACACCCGGACCTAGTACCGATGCGGCGGCCGGGCTCTTGGTGAACAATGGGAGCCGAGGCTTAGTACGGAAGCTGACACAAGGGCTCCGGGCCGGTGTGAAGGAGAGCAGTCGCAAATGAGCTTGATTCTGGTCGGCGTAGACGGATCGCCCGAATCGACCAATGCGGTTCGGTGGGCAGCTGCCGCGGCTGCCCTCGAGGACCTCGATCTGAAGATCGTCGCCGCATACAGCTCCACCACCAGTGACTACGCCCCCGGCCTCGTGATCCCGCAGGACGTGATCGACGCGATCCGCAGCGAAGCAACCGGGTTCGTGCAGGAGGCCGCCGCCACCGCTCGCGAGGTGGCTCCGGACGTGAAGCTGAACGGCTCGATCGTCGAGGGAGACGCCGCTCGCGTGCTCCTCGAACTCGGCGAACACGCCCAGATCACTGTGCTCGGCACGCGCGGTCTGAGCAGTGTGAAGGGTCTGTTCCTCGGTTCGGTGAGCACCAGCGTCGCCGCGCACTCGAAGGGCCGCGTCGTGATCGTGCCCGGCGGGGCCCTCGGCGGTGACGGACCGGTCGTGGTGGGCGTCGACGACTCCAAGATCAGCGACCCGGCGGTGGCCGAGGCGTACCGCCAGGCCGATCTGCGGAAGAAGAAGCTGGTCGCCGTGCACACCTGGACTCCGCTCGATGCCGACGCCCTGCACGGTTTCGGTCTCGACGAGCAGGAGATCGACGAGATGTCGCAGCAGGCGGTCGAGGCCGTCGCCGAGCGCATGGCCGGATACGGCCAGGACTACCCGGATGTGGAGGTGGAGCGCGTGGTGGTTCCGGAGGAGCCGGCGAAGGCGATCCTCGACGCCGCGGGCGACAAGGCTTCGCTGATCGTCATGGGCAGCCGTGGCCGCGGCGGCTTCACCGGACTGCTGCTGGGATCGCGCAGTCAGAAGGTGCTCCATCACGCGCAGGTGCCGGTGATGATCGTCCGCCGCTGACGGCAGCGTCGGTAGGGAGACAGGGTTTCGACAGGAGCCGGGCGCGGAAGCGCCCGGCTCCTGCACGTTCGCGGCGGCCGCCGACCGTCGCCGACCGGATGAGCGGGCCGGTCGCGCGCACCCGATAATCTGAGTCCACAATGAAGAACCTGCCTCGCGGACTGTGGATCCTGCTGATCGCGAACGCCGTGATCGCGCTCGGCTTCGGTCTCATCGCCCCGGCGCTGCCGATCTTCGCCAAGACCTTCGACGTGTCGTCGGCGGCGGCCGGGTTCGTGGTCTCGGCGTTCGCGCTGATGCGGCTGCTGTTCGCGCCCGCAGGCGGCCGTCTGGTGACGATCCTCGGGGAACGCAAGATCTACCTGACCGGATTGCTGATCGTCGCGCTGAGCACCGCGGCCTGCGCGTTCGCGCAGAGCTACTGGCAACTGCTGGTGTTCCGGGCGGCGGGCGGCATCGGTTCGACGATGTTCACCGTCTCGGCGATGGCATTGCTGATCCGGCTCTCGCCCCAGGAGGTTCGGGGACGGGCCTCCGGATACTTCTCGGCGGGCTTTCTCGTCGGCAACCTCACCGGACCGCTGATCGGTGCGGCGCTGGTGGACTTCGGTCTCCGTCTGCCGTTCGTGGTGTACGCGATCGCGTTGCTGGTCGCGACCGCTGTGGTGGCGACGTTCATGCCCCCTCCGCCCGAGCCGCAGCGCGCCGACGCGGCCGACGCGGTCCTGCCCGCTGCGCCGGCGTTCTTCGCGTCGCTGCGACAGCGCGAATACCGCGCGATCCTGACTTCGAACTTCGCGCAGGGCTGGGCGTCGATGGGGGTCCGCGTGGCACTGGTGCCGATCTTCGTCCAAGACGGGCTCGGTTACGGGACGGCCTGGGCGGGCATCATTCTGGCGTGCTACGCCGCGGGCAACATGATTGCGATCCTGCTGTCGGGCCGGTTGTCGGATCGATACGGGCGACGAGCGGTGATGATCCCCGGACTGATCGTGGCCGCTGCGGGGACGCTGCTGCTGGGCTATTCGCCCGACATCTGGATCGCGCTGGCGCTGACCGCCGTCGCCGGCGTCGGCTCGGGCCTGTTCGCACCCACGCACCAGGCCGCGCTCGGCGACATGCTGGCGGGCAAGCGGCGTGGCGGATCCGCGCTCGCGGCCTACGGCATGGCCTCCGACCTCGGCGCGGTGTCGGGCCCGATCCTCACCGGTCTCGTCGCCGACGTCTTCGGTTTCGGCCCGGCCTTCATCGTGACGGGCTGTGTGGTGCTGCTGGCCCTGGCGATGTGGCTGGTCACACCGCGTCAGCTCACGACCAGCTCGGCAACCAGATCTGCTGACCCCATTCGACGTTAGAGATCGGCGCGCCGGTCAGAACCGGCCAGAGCCACACGAAGTTCGCGATCACCAGCGCGATGTACAGCGAGACCACCAGGACGCTGATCAGCCGTCTCTCCGATGTGGCGCCGCGGGGTGCGGCGCGCAGGAGGTCGCCGCAGACCAGTGCCAACCCCATCACCAGGAACGGGGCCATCGCCGTGGCGTAGAAGAAGTACATCTGCCGGTCGATGTCGGCGAACCAGGGCAGGATGCCCGCGCCGTATGCGGCCAGGACCGCCGCGTAGCGCCAGTCGCGGCGGGACACGATGCGCCAGAGCGCCCACACGATCATCGGCAGCGACAGCCACCACATCGCCGGCGTCCCGATCAGCATCTGCGCACGCACGCAGTCCGAACCACCGCATTGATCAGGCCCGTAGGAGATGGCGTAGAGCATCGGACGCAGACCCATGGGCCAGGTCCAGGGTTTCGACTCCCACGGATGGTGATTGCCCGCCGCGTTGGTCAGCCCGGCGTGGAACTCGAGGATGCCCGACTCGTAGTACCAGAACGACCGGACGGCCGCAGGCACCCAGGAGAACGGGCCGCCGGTGCCGATCTTCTCTCCGACCACGTAACGGTAGACCGAGGTCTCGGACGAGAACCACGGTGCGAAACTCGCCACGTACATGAGGAAGGGGAGCACGCCCAGTGACGCCGCCGACGGGATCAGGTCGCGTCGCAGCACACCGACCCACGGACGCCGGACGCGGTAGGCGCGGCGTGCCGAGACGTCGAAGGCCAGTGAGAGCAGCGTGAACACGATGACGAAATAGGCGCCCGACCATTTGACGCCGCAGGCCAGCCCCAGCATCACCCCGGCGGTGAACCGGTACCAGCGGAAGCCGAAGCGCGGACCGAAGGGGGAGTCGTCCATCCGGCCCTGCAGCCACACCCGGTGCATGCGCTGGCGCATCTGATCGCGGTCGGCGATCAAGGCGGCGAAAGCGAGCACGATGAACAGGATCTGGAAGATGTCGAGCATCCCCATGCGGGACTGCACGAACAGCACGCCCTCGCAGATCGCGAAGACGCCGGCGATCGCGCCGATCAGCGTCGACCGCGCCATCCGCCGGACCGTCAGATACACCGCGAGCACGATGATCACACCCGAGACCGCCGACATGAAACGCCAGCCCATCGGGTTGTAGCCGAACATCCATTCGCCGCCCGCGAGGATCCACTTGCCCACGGGCGGGTGGACCACCAGGCCGTACGCGGGATTGTCCTCGATGAAGTTGCCGCCGGTCAGGACCTGCCATCCCTGCGGGACGTAGTGCTTCTCGTCGAAGACCGGTGTGCCCTTGTCGGTCGGGTGCTGCAGATCCCAGAACCTGGTGGCCACCGCGATGAGGACCAGGATCGCGCCGACGACGGTGCCGCGGAGCCGGTCGGTGGGCCCGAACACCGGCTCCGGGACGCGCGGACCGGGTGCCGTGCCGAGGTCTTCGGTGAGCGCGCGGTCTTCCGCGGTCGCGCGGTCGAGGATGGCGGCGGGGGTCACCTGTGCGATGGTAGCCGGATCAGTAGTCTGAGTCGGTGACCAGTAGTGACGGACAGTCGAGCGCAGCGGGGGCCGGACGGCTGGTGCTGGCCGGGACTCCGATGGGACAGCCCGGCGACGCGTCGCCCCGGCTCCGCGAGGCGCTCGGTTCGGCCGACATCGTGGCCGCCGAGGACACTCGCCGGACGCGTGCGCTGGCGGCGGCGCTCGACGTCGAGATCAACGGCCGGGTGATCAGCTACTACGACCAGGTGGAAGCGTCCAGAGCGCCGGCTCTGGTGGAGGCGATCGTCGGGGGAGCGACGGTGCTGCTGGTGACCGATGCGGGGATGCCGTCGGTGAGCGATCCCGGCTACCGGCTGGTGGTCGCGTGTGCCGACGCGGGGCTGCCGATCACGTGTCTGCCGGGTCCGTCCGCGGTGACGACCGCGCTGGCGCTGTCGGCGATGCCGTCCGAACGGTTCTGCTTCGACGGCTTCGCTCCCCGTAAACAGGGCGCGCGCCGGGACTGGCTGGCCGAACTGCGCACGCAGCCGCGCACGGTCGTGTTCTTCGAATCTCCGCACCGGCTGGCGCAGACTCTCGCCGACGCCGCCGATGTGCTGGGTCCGGACCGCCGCGCCGCGGTCTGCCGGGAGCTCACCAAGACCTATGAGGAGGTGCGGCGTGGCCGGCTCGACGAGCTCGCCGAGTGGGCGGCCGATGGCGTCAAAGGCGAGATCACCGTCGTGATCGCCGGAGCGTCCGAGACGGACGAGACGGTGGGACTCGACGAGGTGGTGGAGCGGGCCCGCCGGCTCGCAGACTCGGGGCTGCGGCTGAAGGACGCGTCCGCCCGGGCCGCCGCCGGTACCGCCTACTCGCGGCGGGACGTGTACCAGGCCGTGCTGGAGAGCCGAGGGGAGTGAGCGTGGCACGGCTGCGCGGTCTCGACGACGTGGTTCGCGAGCTGAATCCCGCCTACTTCTCCCTGGTGATGGCTACCGGGATCGTGTCGATCGCGACCGAGATCGAAGGCTGGCGGCTGCTGTCGGTGATCCTGATGTGGATCACCGGTCTCGCCTTCGGCGTGCTGCTGCTGCTCAATGCGGCCCGGCTCGCCCGGCATCGCGACGCGGTGGTCTTCGACCTCCGGGTGCCGAACCGCACTTTCGGCTTCTTCACCGTCGTCGCGGCGACGAGCGTGCTCGGGACCCGGCTGATGCTCGACGGCCATCTCGTCGCGGCCCTGGTGCTGCTGGGCTTCGCCGCCTCGATGTGGCTGGTCCTGGGTTATGCGCTGCCGCCGATGGCGTTCACCGCACGCATCGGCCAGTCGCAGCTCGAGCGGGCCGACGGCACCTGGTTCCTCTGGGTGGTGGCGACGCAGTCGGTGGCCGTTCTCGCCGCCGCCGTTCAGCCCCACGTCACCAGCGGTCGGGCCGAGCTCGCGCTGCTGGCCGCGCTGTGCTGGGCGGTCGGGGTGTTCCTCTACATGGCCGTGGCTCTGTTCGTGGCCGCGCGAATATTCATGCACCATCCGAAACCGGACCAGTTGAGCGGCGCGTACTGGATCGCGATGGGGGCGACGGCGATCACCGTGGTCGCGGGCGCGAACATCGAGAGCATGGCGGACGTGCCGGTGCTGGACGTGATGCGCGGAACCGTCGAATCGGTGTCGGTCTTCTTCTGGGCGTTCGGTACCTGGCTGGTACCGCCGTTGCTGTTCGCCGGGTACTGGCGGCATATCCGCCACCGGATACCACTCCGCTACGACGCCTCGTTCTGGGCCATCGTGTTCCCGCTCGGCATGTACGGAGTCGGCAGTCACCAGATCGGCTCGGTGAACGGTATCCCGCTGATCGATCACATCGGGCACGTCGAGATCTGGATCGCCACGGCGGCCTGGTTCGTGACCTTCGCGGGGTTCGCGGCTTCGCTGGCCGGTCGGTCGCCCCGGCTGCTGCCGCTGCGGTCTATCGAGAACGCGGGCCCGGATGCGAGGTGAAGCCGACGATCGAGGCCGCCTTGTCGAGGCATTCCTGCCACTCCGCCGCCGGTGACGAGTCGATGGTGATCCCGCCGCCGACGCCGAGCGTGAGGCCGCCGTCGGGGCCGACGGCCACCGTGCGGATCGCCACGTTGAGATCGAGCAGGCCGCCCGGGCCCGCGACGCCCACCGCGCCGCAGTAGATCCCGCGCGCGTGATCCTCCCAATCCGCGAGCAACTCGGCCGCGCGGATCTTCGGGGTTCCGGTGACCGATGCGGGTGGGAAGGCGGCATCGAGCAGGGAGCGGTTGCCGACCTCCGCACGCAGGGTCGCGGCCACCGTCGACACCAGATGCCACACGCCCGGGGCGCCGACCACCGTCAGCAGATCGGGCACGGTCACCGATCCGGTGCGCGCGACGCGCCCGAGATCGTTGCGGACGAGGTCGACGATCATCACGTTCTCGGCCACGTCCTTGGTGGACGCGGCGAGTACCGCTGGGTCGGCGGCGGCCGGAGCCGTGCCTTTGATGGGCGACGACGTCACCCGGTCGCCCCGCCGGTCCAGGAACGACTCGGGGCTGAAGCTCGCGACGGATCCCCAACCCCCGGACAACCAGGCCGCCTTCGCCGGCGCCGTGGCGGCGGCGATGTCGGCGAAGAAATCGATGGGCCGGCCGTCGAGCTGCCCGTGGAACTGCGTGCAGACGCATGCTTGGTAGACCTCGCCGTCGGCGATGGCGTTGAGGCACTTCTGGACGGCGAACAGATGTCGGTCCCGGTCGGGGGAGACCCATTCGGCCGACCACCGCCTCGACTCGGGTGGAGCCGCCGCCTCCAGCGCCGCCCGGGCCCAGTCCGGCAGCGGGGCACCGGTGGCGGTGTTCCACGACCATTCGCCGTGCGACAACGTCAGCACTCCGTCGGTGACGCCCCCGACCACCGAGGGCAGCGGGGACTCCTCAGCCCGGACGGGGAATCCGAGTGCGCCGAACCAGTACCCGTCGGGCCGGTCGGGTGGCGCGAGCCCGGGGACCAGTTCGATCGACGGTGCGATCACCGCGTCGGCATCGGCCCAGTCACCGATCAGCCCGGCCGGGCCGGGCAGTCCGCGATCGGCGGCGGCCGCGTGGAATGAGCGGAGGACGTCGAGCGCGGAGGGTCCCCGCGCCGGATCACGAGTCATGCGTCCGCGGCGGGACTTTCCTGGCGCGGAAACACCGGGGCGGGCTTCGGCAGGGCGGTGCCCGGCGTCAGCCGGTCGGCGACGGCGGTGAACCGGCGATCGGCGTCATCTGAGCCGACGGCGAGCAGATCGAGCAGGGTGGAGGCCGACTGCGGCATCACCGGCTGCACCAGCAGTGTCACGATGCGCACCACTTCGGCGCATACGTAGAGCACGGTGGCGGTGCGGTCGAGGTCGGTCTTGGCGAGCTTCCACGGCTCCTGCGCGGAGACGTACCGGTTGGCGTCGGCCAGCACCGACCACAGTGCTTCGAGCCCGAGGTGAATGGCCTGCTTGTCGAACTGTTCACGGACTCGCGGCAGCAGAGCGTCGGCGGCGTCGAGCAGGGCTCGGTCCTCGGCCGTGAACGGACCCGGCTCGGGCACCTGCGACCCGAAGTACTTGCCGATCATGCTGAGGGTGCGCTGGGCGAGGTTGCCGTACTCGTTGGCGAGATCGGAGTTGTTGCGCGAGACGATCGCCTCCGCCGAGTAGGAGCCGTCCTGCCCGTACGACACTTCGCGGAGGAAGAAGTAGCGCACCGTGTCGAGCCCGAACTTCTCGACCAGTTCGTGCGGGTCGACGACGTTGCCCACCGACTTGCTCATCTTCTGGCCGCGGTTGAACAGGAAGCCGTGCGCGAAGACCCGTTTCGGGACGTCGATGCCGGCGCTCATCAAGAAGGCCGGCCAGTAGACGCAGTGGAATCGGATGATGTCCTTGCCGATGATGTGCAGGTCGGCGGGCCAGTAACGTTCCAGCGTCTGCTGGTCGTCCGGGAAACCGACTCCGGTGAGGTAGTTGGTGAGGGCGTCCACCCACACGTACATCACGTGCTCGGGCGCGCCCGGGACCTTCACGCCCCAGTCGAAGGTGGTGCGCGAGATGGAGAGGTCGTTGAGGCCGCCCGCGACGAAGCTGCGGACCTCGTTGCGCCGCACGTCCGGTCCGATGAACTCGGGATGCTCGTCGTACAACGCGAGGAGACGGTCCTGATAGTTGGAGAGGCGGAAGAAGTAGGTCTGCTCCTCGGTCCAGGTGAGGACGTGACCGTTCTCGGTCGCAACGCGGTTGCCGTCCTCGTCGACGGTCGTCTCGTCCTCGGTGAAGAAGGCCTCGTCGCGGACGTCGTACCAGCCGGCGTAGGAGTCGAGGTAGATGTCGCCCGCCGCCTCCATCCGCTTCCAGATCTCCTCCGACGCCCGGTGGTGGTCGGAGTCGGTGGTGCGGATGAACCGGCTCAGATCGGTGCCGAGCGCGGCGTGCAGCGCCTCGAAGCGATCGGAGTTGGTCTTCGCCAGTTCCGCGGTGGAGACGCCCTCCTTCTCCGCGGTCTGCTGCATCTTCTGACCGTGCTCGTCGGTGCCGGACTGGAACCGGACGTCGAAGCCGTCCAGCGCCTTGAATCGCGCGAGGACGTCCGCGGAGATGAACTCATAGGCGTGCCCGATATGCGGGGCGCCGTTCGGGTACGCGATGGCGGTGGTGATGTAGAAGGGCGACGACGCGCCAAAGGACTCGCTCGGCATAGTAGCCCGATTGTACGTGCTCGCGATTCGTCTACCGCGCTGAGCGCTGGTACGGCTCGCATCCGGGCGGGGCCTCGGGTGCGGTGCGCGGCCCGAGCCGTGGAATGCCGAGGGTGACCGGATCGTCGCCGAGGACGAATCGCTCACCGTGATGGGCGAGTTCGACCGTCGGACCCGACAGCAGTCGGTAGGTCGCGGTGTCGGAGTCGACGGCGACGACGATGCGCGATTCGCGGATCATCATGCGGAACGACATGTAGCTGAGCTTCGAGGGAAGGCGCGGGGCGAAGGTGACCTGACCGTCGAAGTCGCGCATCCCGCCGAATCCGGCGACGCAGTCGGTCCAGGCGCCGGCCAGGGCCGCGATGTGCAGTCCCGACGAGACGTTGTTGTGCAGGTCGTGCAGATCGGTGAATACCGATTCGCTCATCAGGTCGTAGGCGAGGTCGAGGTATCCGACCTCGGCCGCGGTGACCGCCTCGCAGCAGGCCGAGAGCGACGAGTCGCGCACGGTGATCGGGTAGTAGTAGTCGAAGTTCGCCAGTTTCTGCTCAGGGGTGAAGCGGTCGCCGAACAGGTACATGGCGAAGACGAGGTCGGCCTGCTTCACCACCTGCTTGCGGTACAGGTCGAAGTACGGGTAGTTGAGCAGCAGCGGGTACCTGCCCTTCGACCGCTCGAAGTCCCACCGGTCGAGTTTGGTGAACGACTCGCACTGCTGGTGAACGCCGAGTGCGTCGTCGTAGGGCACGGTCATATCGTCGGCGCACTGCGTCCAGAAGGCGGTCTCGTCGTGCGTCACGCCGAGCTGTCGTGCCACGACGGGCTGGCGCGAGCACGCAGCGACCGCGTCGCGCAGTGCCTGCTGTGCGGCGAGATTGGTGAAGACGTTGTTGTTGACGATCGCCGTGTACTCGTCGGGGCCGGTGATTCCGTCGATGCGGAACTTGCCCGCCGAATCGTGGTGGCCGAATCCGGCGAAGAACCTGGCGATCTCCACCAGCAGCTCGACGCCGCACTCGACCTCGAACGCCTCGTCGCCGGTGGCGCGGATGTAGCGGGCGGTGGCGTTCGCGATGTCGGCGGACACGTGGACTCCCGCGGTGCCGGCCGGCCAGTAGCCGGAGCACTCGTCACCGTTGATCGACCGCCACGGGAACATGGCGCCGTGCTGTGCGAGTTCGGCGGCCCGCGACCGGGCCTTGTCCATCGTGGCGTGCCGCCAGCGGAGTTCCTCGCCCGCGGCGGCGGGAACCGTGTAGGTCAGCATCGGCAGCACGAAGCTCTCGGTGTCCCAGAACGTGTGGCCGTCGTAGCCGGGGCCGGTGAGCCCCTTGGCCGGGATGGCGCGCGATTGCCCGCGTGCACCGGCCTGCAGCACATGGAACAGGGAGAAGCGCACGGCCTGCTGGAGTTCGGGATCGCCGTCGAGTTCGATGTCGGCGTCGAGCCAGAACTCGTCGAGGTAGTCGGACTGCTCCTGTTTAAGGGCCTCCCAACCGGTCTCCTTGGCCATTGCCAGCGCGGCGTCCACCTGGGCGCGCAGCGCGGGCACCGACCGTCGGGCCGACCAGCCGTAGCCCATGTACTTGGTGAGCACCAGCTTGGTGCCCTGGGGCACGGCGGCCGCGACGGTGAGGCGTGCGAGGTCGCCGTCTGCGCGGATCGAGGTGTCCGCGGATGCGGGCAGTTCCAGTTCGTGGTCCATGCCCGCCGCCACGGCGAGTCCCGAGCGTGCGGTGTGGTGGACGAGAACCGCGGAGAAGTCTTCGCAGTCCGCGAGATCGGCGACCAGTGGGCGCTCCAGCGCCGCCGCCAACCGCGGATCCTCCTTGGCGGAGGCCGCCCCGCCCATCGGCTCGTTGGCGAGCAGATCGGACTGGAGGACCAGTTTCATGTCTTCACCGATCGGCTCCACCTCGTAGCGGATCGCGGCGATGGTGCGCTTGGTGAACGAGACCAGTCTTTCGGATCGGATGCGGACGGTGCGCCCGGTCGGCGAGGTCCACAGGGTGCTGCGCCGCAGGGTGCCGGTGCGGAAATCGAGTACACGTTCGTGCTCGACGGTGCGCCCGTACCTCAGGTCCATCGGCTCGTCCTCGACGAGCAGGCGGATGATCTTGGCGTCCGTCACATTGACGACGGTCTGTCCGGACTCGGGGTAGCCGTAGCCGCTCTCGGCGTAGGGCAGGTCGCGCAACTCGTAGAACCCGCTCAAGTAGGTGCCCGGCTTGTCGACGGGTTCGCCTTCCTCGAAGCTGCCGCGCAGTCCGATGTGACCGTTCGACAGCGCGAACAGGGTCTCGGTGCGGCCGATCATGTCGATGTCCAGTCCCCGCCAGCGCAACTGCCACGGGCTGACGTCGAATCCCTCCACCGGGTGCACGCCGTGCTGCGGGATGTTGACCGGGTCCGTGTGGCTCGACGTGTCGCCGTGCGTGGTGTGGGCCAGCTCGCTGGTGGTCGGTTCGATCACGGACGGTCCTTCTCGGGCTCGTAGCTGCTCGGTTCGGCGGCGCGGTGGGCGGTCAGTTCTCGGCGAGAAGATCGTCGAGGTCGGTGACGACGATAGAGGCACCGGCGGCTTTCATCGCATCCGACTGGCCGCTGCCCACGCGATCGATGCCCACGACGTAGCCGAAGTCACCGGCAGCGCCCGCGGCGACCCCGGACACCGCGTCCTCGAAGACCGCCGCGGCGGAGGGAGCGACACCCATCAGTTCCGCACCCCGCAGGTACGAGTCGGGCGCGGGCTTGCCCGCGAGTCGCTCGGCGACGATGGTGTTGCCGTCGACGCGCTGTTCCACGAACTGCGTCAGTCCCGCGGCTTCGAGGACCTGCTCGCCGTTGCGGGAACTGGTCACCACCGCGATGTGAAGCCCTGCCTCGCGGGCGGCGTGCAGGTAGCGGACGGAACCGGGGTAGGCGGTGACGCCGTCGCGGGCGAGCGCGGCGAGAAAGGCGTCGTTCTTTCCGTCCGCGATCGATGCGGCGGTGTCGTCGTCGACGGTGATGCTCCGCGACGCGAGGAAGGTGCGCACGCCGTCCATTCGGGGCCTCCCGTCGACGTAGTCGAAGTAGTCCTGGTCGGTGAACGGGCGGAGGCTGTCGGTCCGGCCTCCGATGTCGCCGCCGGCTCGTCGGGTCAGGAAGGTGTTGAACGCGTCCGTCCACGCGACGCGGTGCACCGATGCGGTGTCGGTGAGCACTCCGTCGAGGTCGAAGAGCGCAACCGTGATGTCATCAGGGAGTCCCAGCACGGTCACGACGCTACCCGCCGATCGGGGTCTCTACCCGTCAGACGTGTCGTGTCCCCGGCGGCTGCATCCGCACGGGCCGGCGGGTGCGGATTCGGCGGATGCAGATTCTTCGCTTGTCCGGCGTGGTGGATGGGGTTGAGTCGCCAGGGTTGGTCGGTGGTGGCTGGTCGCCAGGCTATGCGTCCGGTGTGGGGTCCGTCGGGGAGGATGGTGGTTTCCCATTGTCCGCGTTTGGTGCCGACGGCGCGGTTGTGGCGTCCGCAGGCGGCGCCGAGGGCGTCGATGTCGGTGCGTCCGGCGGGGGTGATCCAGTCCGGTGCGTGATGGGCCTGGGTTTGTGCGAAGGGTCGGTCGCAGCCGGGGGCGGTGCAGC